>QEVD01000220.1 GCA_003576975.1 Candidatus Zhuqueibacterota bacterium | reverse complement strand
TCATTCGAGAAAAATCTCGCCAAAGGCCGTTACGTGCGCGGCGCGAGCACGATCACGATGCAATTCGCGCGCAATGCGTTTTTGCACAAGCAAAAAACCTTGCGCCGCAAAGTACGTGAGATCATTCTCACGCGCCGCATTGAAAAAACGCTTTCGAAAGATCGAATTTTGGAGCTGTATCTCAATATCATCGAATGGGGCGATGGCATTTATGGCGCGGAGGCCGCCGCGCGCTTTTATTTCGGCAAATCCGCGGCTCATCTCGATTGGGCCGAGGCCTCGCTGCTGGCGGGCATGTTGCCGAATCCCAAATACTTCAATCCTTATAAACGGATGAAGGCCTGCAAACGCATGCAGAAGCGCGTGCTTTGGCTGTTGCAATTGCATCGTCTCATTACTCAAGAGCAGACAAGTGCGCTTGAGGCGGCAGAGGTCACATTGGTTGCGCACGGCGGATCACCTGCGACAAAGAAGCAAATCGTTGAAGCTGATGCGGCGGGCCGGCTGCAAGCGGCAGATTCGTCGTTCTATCCAGTAATGCCGGCGTCTGTAGCGGTTGAGACGACGAAAGCACTGGATCATTTGGCGGATAGTTTGGAGGCGTTCGATCAAGAGCGCTGACTTCATCAAAACGAAACGCGCGGGAGAAGATAAGATGGAAATTCATGAACTTGTAATCGAAATGAAACTGCTGGAGCGCCGGCTGACACCTTATGAGGAGAAATACGGCATACTCAGCGAAGATTTTTACGTGGCTCTCATGTCTGGAAAACTGGCGCAATACGACGATTACGATGAAACACGCGCTGACTTTAGCCGCTGGAAAGGCATCTTTGAGACTTGGCAAAGGCACAAGCAAGCTTATACAGCCCAAATTAGCCAACACGAACTAACGGAGGCGCTGCGTTTTCAGCCGGCCTATTGAGTATGAACAGCAACCCTCTGAAGTCCTTGGCTGACTATAGCCGTTTTGTTGCTGAGTTGCTAGATCGTTCTGGCATTCGCCGCTCGACATTGACAATTTGGTCCGACAGTTCTCACACAGGAGTTGCAGAAGGAGAGGTTTTCTTTTCAACGGGAATACGCTTACGCATGAGAGAAGAACTTGATTTCGAAGCGGGACTGATCACATCATATGGTTATGAAGTCTATCGAGAGAACGAGAAACTGTATTGGTATGATGATTTTCCTCACCCGAATGAAGCGGCACTAAGATCAACCTTAATTTGCCTGCGCTTATTCGAGAGATTGAATCATTAACTTAATGCATTCCTATACTTGTAAATAACTCTTTATCCCATCCGAACCACAGGAGTTTTTTCATGGCAGCAGCTTCCGATTTTCGCAATGGCATGGCGATCTTGCACAACAACGATGTTTGGGTGATCGTGGAGTTTCAGCATTTCAATCCGGGAAATTGGCGCGCGATGGTGCGCACCAAACTGAAGCACGCCAAGTCCGGCCGGGTCGTCGATCACACCTTTCGCATGTCGGATAAAATCGAAGAAGTCCAGCTCGAAGAGAAAGACATGCAATATCTCTACGAGGCCGACAACAATCTTTATTTTATGGATAATGAAACGTACGAGCAGACCTTCATCTCAGGAGATTTGCTGGGCGACCAAAAACGTTTCTTGAAGGAAGGCAATATCTGCCACGTTATGTTTTATGAAGGCAAAGCCATTTCCGCGGAACTGCCGTTCTTCATCGAATTCAAAATTACCGAAGCCGAGCCTGCGGTGAAAGGCGATACCGCCACCGGCGTCATGAAAAACGCGGTGATTGAAACCGGCGCAAAAGTGCAGGTGCCGCTTTTTATCAAAGAAGGCGACAACATTAAGATCGACACGCGCACCGGCAAATATTTGGAGCGGGTGAAGTAAATTTTGTTTTGAAATTCTTGAGGGTTTGGAAAGATCAGCAACGGCTCTGCCGTTGCTTTTTTGTTTCAAATGGTAGGGGAATCCAAATGAAAAAGCGTCGAATACAGCACCGTCTAACAAACTCAGAGTCCGTCAGGCGGCGATTGCAAGAATTTCCGGCATTGTGGGAAAAATGATGGTACCGTAACCTGTTTTTGGATCAAACTTAAAAAAGTTTGACAGAGGCGGAGAACTAATGATGGGGAACAATCGTTTCCTGGCAGCGGCAGTGAGCTTTTGCCAGCCATCGAAGTGAATCGCGTGGATTCGGGCCAGTTCGCGATAACTCACGAGTGTCAGTTGAACTGGCTTGTTTGATCGTGCAGCAACATAGACAATGATGCCGTCGCGAAGTTGATAGGCGCTTTGTTCAGCTTGATGAAGGCTTTCGTCAAAAACGACTTCTAAAACATCGCCTTCTGAGTCGTAGGAAAGAAACATCTACATGCTCCAAGATACTATTTGGGATACGCAGTGATAACAAAGTTATTGGGTTGATTATTCTGCCAACTAAAAAATACCACCGCCTCGATCACTTTAAACCTGCTGGGAAATGCAAAGGGTTTTGTGTAAAAATACTTGTCTGACAACCCCGGGTCCCGCCGTCGTTTCCCGGATCGAATCACACTCAAAACTACGGCACGCTTGCTGTTAAGTTGCGGATGTGCTTTGACAATATGACGCCACCTCTCATCTGTCAAATAAATGATATTGCCAAATCGATCTTGAACTTCCTCGCGCATCGTTTCTTCCCCTCAAATTGCGGCAAAAAACTACGCAAAAAATCGATTACGAACAAGCAAAAGATTCTTTATTCCGCTTTCAGCGCTGGCAGCAAGGGAATGCGGGCCGAGAAATGAACCGCAACCAGGCTGGCAAATATGCCGCTGGCAAACACGGCCAGCAAGGTCAATGCAAGCGAGAACCACGGGACTTGCACGCCGCTGGCGGCAAGATGTGGCGCAATGGCGAGCAGCGCCGACAGGCTTCCCAGCACGAGGCCGGTGAAGATCAAAAAACCGTTCTCAAACAAAAGCATGTGGCGCAGCGTTGCCTCACGAAATCCGAAGGCGCGCAACGTGGCCAACTCGCCGCGCCGCTCGATCACGTTGCGCAGCAGAATGATACCCAAACCCAGCGTGCCCAGCAGCAACCCCAGCCCGCCGAGCGTTTGAAAAACGGAGAGATAAGTGTTTTCGACCACCTGAAAACCTGCCAGCTTTTCGCTGGTCGGTGTGGCATCGAAGCCATAATCACTCAAATCGCGTTCGAGAGTCTGTGCGAGAGCTTGCGCTTGCGCCAATGGCGCTTCCAGCAGAAAATAGGAATACCCGCTTTGACCCGGAAAGTGCTTCACAAAATTCTCTTCCGAAATCAAAATCTCGCTTTGAAAAATGCTGGATTGCAGCAAAGCGACAAACCGCAATTTAATTTCCTCGCCGAATTCATTCTTCATTGCGAAATCTTGTCCAAAGCCCAAGTGCAAAATCCAGCGCACGGAATTATAATCGCCGATGGCCGGAATCACGTCCGGCTCTGATTCCTGTTCGAGTAAAGGCCACGGATTTGCCGCAGCGCCCTCAAGCGTTTCTTGAAACGCGAACCCGCCGCGCTCGATTTGTGCGGCCGGTACGCCGAGTATGCGCGGCTTTTGCGGGCGATAAAGATTCAAACAGCTCGCGTCCTCGCCGGGCAGTAAGCGCATCGCTATCGCCTGCGTCAGATGCGCCAGCGCCGAATCTTCTTCTGCAATTCCCAATTCCGATCTGCCGCTCGCCGCATTCAAATCCTGGTGCAGCGGCACGGCCGATTCCGCAACCAGGGCAAACCCGCCGCCGCCGGAATTTTTAAGCAGCGCTTCGGCGCCAAATTCGCGACGGCTCGCGCCCACCGCCACGATGACAAAGCATGCGCAAGCCACCAAGGCAATGCTCAACATGCTGCGGCCCGGCCGGCGCACGGTGTTTCTCATGCCCATTTCCAGCAACCGCGTGATCGGCAAAATGCGGCGATAACGGCGCTCTTGCCGGCACAGCCAGAGCGACATTCCTGCCAAACCGGCGATCAACAACAACGCGCCGCACGCAAAAAACAATACCGGCGATTGCACCGAACCTTGCAGCAGCGTGAATATCAGCAAAACGGCGGCACTCCCCAGCGCGGCCCAGAAGAGTATCGGCGCGAGGCGGCCGGATTTTGTTTCTTCCGACGTTGTAACGCCGTGCAGCAGCGCCGGCGCGGGTATCTTGCGCAATTGCCGGAGCGTCAACCAGATTGTTAATGCAATAATCGCCATCGCCAGAAGATATCCTGCTATCAAGCTGATCGGGTTGACATGGAGTTGGAGAAAAGCTGCGCCAATCGCCTCAACCCACCAGGTGCGCAAACCGGTGATCAAGAGTCCGGCGTATGCAATTGCGCCGCCCAAGCCGAGCAAGCAACCGAGCCCGGCAACGACACCGGCTTCCTGCAACGCGCGGCGTGTCACGGATTTTTGCGGAAAGCCAACTGCGCGTAAAAGGCCCAGCTCATTTGCGCGTTGCTCGATGCCGAGCCGAAAGAGCATGCCCACCAACAGCGTCGCGGAGACAATGAGAAAAAAACTGAAGCCGATGAACAATCCACTGAAATCAGTTGCACCCGATGAGGCCGCCAATCCTTGCGCTTTGACTGCTTGCACCGCGAAGCCGGCCTGCTCGGGTTGAAATCGTTTTAGTAAATTTTCTTCGAGCTGGTTTTGCGTTGTTTGCAAATCCATGCCGGGCGCTGCTGCCAGGCGAATCGCAGTCAACGTGCCAAAGCGGCTTTGCCACAGGCGCTGGCCGGTCGCCAGAGCGATAAACGCTTTGGGTGTGGCGCGATACTCATCCCAATAGGCTTCGTCTTTCGGGCGAATCAACTTGAGATCGATGGGGAACGGCGGATCCCACGCCTGCATGTTGTCAACTTCGTGAATGCCGGGAAATTCCGGCGTGAGATCGCGATCAGCCGCCAAACCTTCGATCTTAATGACGCCTTGCAAGCGAAACGGCGTCGTGCGTGTCACCAATTGTTCGCCCGGCCCGACGACATAATAACTCACGGCGACGGTATCCCCCGGACTTGCTTGCAAATCTTCCGCAGCCCAATCATTCAAAAAAATTTCATCAGCAGCAAGCGCCGGCGCCGGCGAGCCGTCCATCAAACGAAAGTCACCGAATTCTTCCGGCAGCGTAGGCAGTGCCGTGATGGTGGAGTAAGGCAGCAGGTTGCCGTTGGCCGTCAGGCTGTTGGCGGGATACGTATAAAGATGAAAATTCGGCGCGCGCATTTCCGCCAGGCTTGAATCAATCGTTGCTTGCAGCGCCGGCGCGATCAGCAACTGCGGGCTGGTGAGGGCAAGCTGGCCGCGGGTTTGCGTCAGCGCCAGGCCGAGGTCTTCGAGGCTGAATGTGCGGCGCAAGGCCTGGCGCAAAGCATGTTCGCGTGATGCATTTTCAGAATCCGTTCTTTGCGCAATGAACACCGCATTGGTTTTATCTTCCTCATCCAACGCGTCCTGCAAGATGGGAAGCGCGACAAACGCGTTCCGCGGAAAAGTTTGCTGCGTCAGCAAGCCGAACCGGCCGAGGCCGCGATCCGGCAGAATCTTGGTGATAGTGAGACGAAGGGTTCGCACAACTTCGATGCTTCTCTTGTCGCCGAGCACGGATTCGCGATGAATGTCGCTGGGCTGTTCGAAATTCAACAAAACTTGATCGCCGACTTGCGCATTCAACTCTTGCTGCAAAGAAGCGTTAATCACGAGCGAGGGGAAGAGTTGGCCGGATTTTTTGTCCAGGTGGATTTGCAGGCTGTCGCGGGCTTCATTGAAAAGGGAGGCAAAACGATGATCAACGCCGTGGATATTGATGCGCGCTGCGCGCGCGCGGGTTCTGGCGTGCGTGGCGTTGCCGTTCAATAAAATCGCCGGTGCGGTGTTTTCAAATTCCAGTTCAAAATCATCGTCGCGGCTCAAGTCCTCGGCGATATTCTCGCGCACGAAACGTTCAGAGAGCAACGCATAATCGATGCGGCCCAGGCGTTCAAGCGTCAAATCGCGCAAACTGCCGCGCACGGAATCACCGACAAGCAGCGCGCCGGTGAGCACGGCTGTGGCCACGGCCGCGCCCAGCAACACCGCGAGGTGGAGGCGCCAGTAATGAATCAAACTGCGGCGCATGTTCCCTCCCGCAGCTCGAAACGCCGTTGAAAGCGGCCGGCGAGATCGAGGCTGTGCGTGACGGCAATGAGAATGTTTTGTTCCTCTTGGTGCAATTCGAACAAGAGCGAGGCCACCGCATTGGCAGTCTTGCGGTCGAGATTGCCGGTCGGCTCGTCGCACAGCAGCAAACCCGGGCGATTGATCAAGGCGCGCGCGATGGCGACGCGCTGGCGCTCGCCGCCGGAAAGCTCGGCAGGGCGACGCTCGAGTCGCGCGCCAAGGCCGACGCGTTCGAGCAGCATGCGACCGCGTTTTTCAGTATCCTGCGAGGCGGACTTGAATGCCAGCGCCGGCAGCAGCACATTTTCCAGCACAGAATATTGCGGCAGGAGATGATGATCTTGAAACACAAAGCCGATGACGTGATTGCGGAATTTTGCCAGCTCTGGCTCGGAGAGGGAGAAGGGTGACACGCCGTTGATGGCAATCGTTCCGGAGGAGGGTTGATCGAGCGTGCCGATCAAATGCAACAGCGTGCTCTTTCCCGAGCCCGAAGGCCCGAGAATGGCGAGCGATTCGCCTTGCTGCATGGTGAAAGAAACGTCGCGCAAGACCTCGATGTTGCGGGTTTCATTCCCAAAGTTTTTATAGATATTGATTAACTGAAGTGAAAGCTGGCTTGAGTCTTGTGTTGCCATTCTCCATCCTCTATCGACGATCTTCGGAAGCGGGCGCTTCCTGAATTTTCTCTGCAATAAAATCCGGTATCGGAATGGCTTTGAGCTTGTTGCCGGATTCGATGACGCAGCATGCCGAGCTGACCTGTCCGCGCGCAATTATGCTTTCGCCGCGCTTGAATTCGAATTTGTACGTCATCGATTTTGTGCCTTTGCGCGCCACGGTCAGATGAATATCAAGAATATTTTCGAACTTGGCTGGGCTTAGATATTCACAGGAAGCGGCGAGCCTGGGCCAGCCGATTTTTTTGCCGTCGATGGTCATGTCGACGCTGGCGCCGAGGGAGCGCAAGAATTCGTGCTCGGCGGTTTCCATAAAAATAAAAAAGCGGGCAAAGTGAACGATGCCCGCCAAATCGGTGTCCGCGAATTCGATGCGGCGCTGGGTGTGAAATTCATGGAGCATGGTTGGATCATCTAACAAATGCGATTTTATCGTAGTGGGAGATAATGTATCTGGCCTTCCCATTCGCCATCAAGACTGCATTCCGCGATTAACAGTAGGTCGTTGATCACCTGACCAACCGGGAGGGCATAGCCGACTTCAAATACACCGGGCATTCCTAAGCCAGACTTGATGCGATCATAAGCATAATGGGTTATCGTGGTGACATCGTGCGTTAATAGTACTCGACTTTGTTGCGCGGCCCACTCCAGCACGGCGCGATCATCTGCGCCTGAAAAACCAGCATCCTGAATTCGGACGATATCGAGTTCAGGGTTTCGACGCACCAAGCCACGCAGAATGCCATTGTTGAAGTTTTTGCTGGCTGCAAGCCCCAACGTGTGTGATTGTAAGATGAACCGATGTTTCATCGAAGACGGGACGCAGGAAATGGCATTGCGTGGCAATCATGCTTTTACGTCCAATTCACACTACACAAAGTTAGGATGATGAACCTTTTAACCATGGCTAAGTTTTCCGTACATCAGCAATTTTTTTATCGGGGTTCTTATACCAAATCCATGCAAGCAACTCATCAATATCATCAGGTATACAGGTTTTTGAAGTAAGGGCGACTAGAACAATCAGTATAGCTCGCTTTAGATAGGAATCAAGACGCTCAACAAACCTATCAAAACTTGGACCTTCGAATGTCCCACCATGAACTATTTCGTTGCGAAGATAGTATACATCATCCACAAATTCGCTTGTCCAATTGCGCAATTGTTCATAGGTATAATCTTCGTCAATATTCACTACAGTCGGTGTCAGTAATCCAGTACGATTTGAAACAAACTTTATTTTGTCTTTGCTGGGTGTACTTCTCAAGTGCCAAGACATCGTTGACAAGTTTTAGTGCCAGGACATCGTGGACACTCTCCCCCAGCGGGGGTAACGGAAGGAGCCCGTAGGGCGACTGG
>QEVD01000219.1 GCA_003576975.1 Candidatus Zhuqueibacterota bacterium | reverse complement strand
CAGAACGATTACGGTGCGTGTTATCGACTTCACATCGGGCGTCACCAATTGATACGCCGGTGTGGCATCGCTCGTCCAGAAAAAATATCCGGACCGCTCACCTTTGCGAATGAGACGGGCTGCCGCTTGCGAAGCATTCGTGCCCTCCGAACCGTCGTGATACTGATGCGGCCGGCCGTCGATCAACACCGCGCTGTGTCCCGCGGTTGTGCGCATCATCCAGCTTGGATCGCTGAAGCTGTACGGCGGGCGATAAGGATCCGCCACGAGGTGTTCGCCAAAGCATTTCACGATGATGCTGTTGCGATCGGCGTGCTCGTGATTCGAGGGGCCGCCGCTGCGCATCGCGACAACTAAATCTTCAGGTTGATAACCCGTACGCGCCACAATCCAATCCAAATCCGAATGCCACAATTGCGGACCCGGCTTGGGCGCCACGGCTTGCATCTGCGGCCGATGCCAGATTAAGGCCCATTCATCCAGGTCTCCGCCCAATTTTTCTGCGAACCACAAAGCCTGAGGTTCATGAAAGTGAGCGGCAATCCACATGGGCATGGAACTGCGTTTGGGTTTGCCAGCCTCCCCGGTCTTGGCATTGCCATTGTCGCCGAAGTTGACGATTTCATAAAGATCATCCTGCACCGGCATGGCCATGCCGTAGACATAATCCAAATAACCCGGCCAATTGATCAAATCGTATAGATCCGCCCTCCCGAAGCGATGCAAGATCGTTGTGGCTTGCGCGAGGTGCAACGCGGTGTAATGCGCGTAAGAAACGCCTTCATCGTATGAACCATCGCGCGCGAAAAGATCGCGAAAGGTTTTGATGCTGTAAATCGCCTGTTCCAGCCAGCGTTCGGTTTTTTCACTTTTGCCGAATTGCTGCTGGTACGCAACCGCGCCAATGGCCAGAGCCGAGGCCGGCACAGCTTTGAGATTGGTTCTGTCCAAAATATGCGGCCAGTTGCTGAGATCGACACGATCGCCCGGACGATGCTCGAAATACGTGCTGGTTTGATCCATGCTCCACCCCACCACGCGCTCGGGATAGCGCATACCATAAAGACTGCGAAAGCAAGCCTCACAACCGCGTTCGCCCATGGTTTCCAGCCAGCTTGAGCGTTCTTTTTTATCTATAGAATCCCCAAGCCAGTCGGCGCACAAGGCTGCCGCCAGGACGGAACTCGAGCCGCGCTGAATGCCGATCACCTCTTTGCCGGCTTCGAGAAAGTAATCCCACTTGGGAAATTTCATCATGGTGCGGATGCTGTCTACCGCAAGCTTGGCCGCGTCTTTATCTTCCGTCATCGCATAATAGAAAGCCATTTGTTGCGCAGAATCGCTGAGGCGCGCGATGTGATAGAGATGATCGTTATAGCGCACTTCGGATTTGAGAAACTTGCGCTCTTTGGCGCGATCGAATGCGGCGAGGCGCTGGCGCAACGCGGCGAACAGCGGGTGGCCGGTAAAGGCCGTGCGCATGGTTTGAAGCTGGGTCTCATCAAAAAACAATTTTCCGGCAAGAGGCGCGCTAGGCCGGAAAAAATTTAGAAGCGGCATCGGCAGGAACATCGCCGGCGCTGCGAGTGAAGTCAGTTGGAGGAAATCGCGGCGGGAAGGCATGTGGTCTCTCTTTTGGTATGGGCCAGTCAGGCTTGGGCACGCGGAGTCAGGCTTGGACGCATAGAATCGAGGGCGCAGATTAACTCTTCGAGTCCAAGCTTAACTGGTGGTCAAGATTTCATTTTGTTCCATCAAACGTATTGTATCTATAAAATTTTTTGTTATATTTTCAGCAACACTTTGACTTACTCATGCGAGAAAGGAATCAACGGCCATGCTTGAAACGATCACTGTCACGCTGCCGGCAGATCTTGAGCCGGCATTTAATGACGCCATAAAAGAAGAAGGCATTTCACCAAACGAATTTGTCAGTGTGGCTGTCAAAGAGTACCTTTTTCTGCGCCGGTTTCGGCTGCTTCGCGAGCGCATGGTGATGCAGGCGCAGGCTCAGGGCATTTATACCGATCAAGACGTTTTTAAACGTGTCTCATGAAGTTCGTATTGGACACCAACGTTCTTATTGCAGCGCTGATTACACGAGGCGTTTGCAGCCAACTGATCGAGCACTGTTTTGAAAGCCACGAGCTTTTCACTTCAAAATTTATTTTAGACGAGGTGAGCACAAACCTTTTCAATAAGTTTCGCTTTAATTCAGATGACATTACAGAAGCCCTCGATCTCCTGCAATCCAAAATGCAGCCGGTTACGCCTGTTGAACTGAAAACGCCTGTATGCCGCGATCGGGATGACGACATGATCCTGGCGACGGCGCTGGCTGCGGACGCCGCCTGCATTATTACCGGCGACAAAATTTGATCACCCTGCAACGTTTTCAGACGATTGATATCGTCTCACCCGCAGACTTCATCGACTACGAATCGCGTCGTCAATAAAGTCTTCCTCATTTCGATGTGATCGACACGCTATCCTCCCAATACCGCCACTTCACAAACCCCACGCGATCGGGCGCGCCGTCAAGCTGCAAGCCGTGCGTGTTGGGCAGGGCCTCCATCAACGTTTTGCCTTGGTAGATCACTTTCAAAACTTCAGAAGCAGAATAGCTGATCTCATTGCCGGAAATCGTGGCAAAGAGAAAATGCGCATCGGTTTCAAAATCGCCGTAGGACACGCGGCCCGCTTCCCAGATGTAGCGCGGGCGAATGTTCTCGCGCACGACGCCGAGGTTCAAATCCAGCTTCACGCCGAGAACGGAAACCTCTTTGCCGTTTTTGATTTCAATGCCGATGGCACGCGGAAACGCCGGCATGGGAATGAGGCGCAAGTTCTGCAATCGCGCCGATGAGCTTTCGCCGTTCTTCACCGGAATCAACGCGGTCACAAACACTTCGTAATCGCCGGCGCGGTAGTGGCTGGATTGGGTTTGATAAATCGCGATTTCATCTTGATAATGGCGCGTTTCATCGTAAGTGCCAATTGTTTTGGCGCGGGTTTCCAAAAATTGGACCACCAGGTGTTGATCATCGGGCAACGCGAGGTTGCCGATGGAATCGATCGAAGTCACAAAGAAATTCTCACCCTTTTCATGAATCTTGCGCGTGTGCCAGAAATTGGTGAAGGTGTAATAATCGGTTTGCTTAACTTCGACTGCGTCGATCACGATGAACACGTTTTGTTTCTTGAGATAGGTGATGACACGATCCCAGGCATAACCGAGCGCGTCATCGTGTAGCCGCGTGCGGCTCATGTCCACGTCGCTCAGGTTGAGAAAGTCGATCTTCTGCGTGTGCACCGGGCGATACGCGCCGGAATTGCGCACGAACTCCTGCAGGGATTGATGCACATCGCGTTTGTTCTTGCGTGCCACCAGGCGATTGTGAAAGTAATCCGCGCGGAATTGGCCGTATTTACCGCTGGGCAGTCCGTCGCGATAGCCGCCATCGTGCAACAACACTGAGCCGCCGGACATGAACAATGTAATATCATTCTCATCCGAGTGGCCGTGGTGCATTTTCTCTTCTTCGACGGAGATGGTGTTGCGCAAGAACTCGCGGTGCACAAAGCCGCTCTCGCCTTCATCACGGTAGTTCAGTAAAAGATATGTGCTTACCGGCTCCCACCCATTGCGGAAGACGACTTTTTTGCCGATCACATCATCCACAACTTCCTGACTCAACGATTGCGGTTGTTGCGCGGCCAGCGCTTCATCAGTCCACTGATAAGCAAATGCAAATGAAGAGGCCGCACCCGTGCCCTTTTGCGGATAAAGCGCCGTCATCTTCTCAAACATGCGCTCGGCAATCCATTTCAACTCGGGATCGCGATAGCGGCTGGCCATGCGCTCAAACACGGCGATGTAACGATCCCAAGAGGGATTCCAATTGGCATCGCCGAAATCCGGAATGTTATATGCCGGCGTGAAAAGCCGCTTGAAATACTCCGCATAATAGCGCATGAACGGCGTCTCATAAAACTGCTCGTTGCCGCTGATGTCGGCATACGTAAAAAGCGAGAGCAGCCACACGGGATGATAAATACTCGCGTCTTCGATTTCCCATTGTTTGAGATTGTCGCTGGCAATGGTTTCGGCCATTTGTTTCCACTTGGCCGCATGCGGATGCTTGGGCATGGCGAGATAGCCGTAATACAATCCCTCCGCGCGCAACATGGCGCGATTGTGCGCGCCCCATTCGGGAAAATGAAAAACAAAATCCAGACTGTGCGCCAGCTCGGCTTCGATTTTGGCCTTGATTTTATCCGTAAGCACACCGCTGTCGCGAATGCGCTGATAGGCGCGCACGTAGGGCGGCAGAAAGAAAAAGTTCGCCAGCGCGGGAATGCCGTTCATATATTCAGCGCGGGTTTGAGCATAGTCTTTGGGATAAGCGGCACGCAAATCGCCGTATTCCGCCAGCAATTGCGCGGCGCGCTCGGCATGAATCTTTTCTTGCGTTTCTTGAAAAAGAAATCCCAAAACATCGGCAAGATAAATCGGCTCTGCCGGCGAGTTATAACCCCACAGGGTGCTGGGATTGACGTTGGCTTTCCACTTGGAAATGATTTCGGGATGTTTTTGCCAGGCTTGTTCAGCAGTGGCCGTAATGTAAGCTAAATATTTTTCCCGAGAGGATTGCGCAGAGAGAGGAAGAGAAGCGATCATAAGAAACAAAAGCAGCACAAAGAACAACTGAGACATTTTTTTCATCATGTTGTGGCCATAAAATCACATTTGCAAAGATTAAGAAAGTCGCCAAAGACCGGAGGGTTATGAGAAAGAGTCAAAGTATCTTCGGCGACTTTCGTTATTGCGGTGAACAAAAAATGCTCCCAAGGCGGCGCTCTTTCCCGGGAGCATTGAGGCGGCGAGCAGCAGCCCTTGCCTGAGCCTGACCAGCCCGAGCCTCAAAAAGCGCACGCGGAGACGCATCGAAAATTGTTAACAACCCTACGGCTTTGGGTCTCCGCGCGAAAGCCTTTGCTGTACAGCGATAAAACCTTGTTCACGTCGTTTGAAAACAACACCGTCCGGCCGGTTATGCACAAAACAATTCATCAGCTACTGCATTCATACAAGCTTTACAAATAACCGCCCGGACGGTTGCACAATTTTAAACGAGCACGAATCAGAACGACACGTTGACCGTGAAGCGGTGCGTGTTGTCCAATATGCCGAATTCGGTGAAAGCGTAATCAACCATGATCTTGTTCTCACCCATCGGCACGCGCAGACCGGCGCCGAAGGAAATGCCTTCTTCGCTGCGCGGAACATCGTCCAAAATCTCACTATCAAACTCATTGCGTTTCGATTCGGAAACGCCGGAGTAGTTGAACTTGTAGCCGCCGCGCACAGCAAAATAATCACTGAAGGAGTATTCGCCGCCGGTGAAAATCAACTGATCGGTATCCTGCGGTTTGGTGGCGTCCGCCATGAACTTAATCGTGTGCTGCTCGTTGTGATACAAGTCAATCGAAGCGCCGACGCTGAACACCAGAGGCAGGGGCGCGCCGATATCATAGAACCTGAGATCTTTGCCCAGGTTGTTGATGCGGGCGCCGATCACGGCATTGCGAAATCCGATGTTGTACGTCGAGCCAAAATCGAAAGCATAGCTCGTAGTGCTCACATTATCGATGCCCTGCCGGATGAACTTCACCGAAGTTCCCAACGCCAGCCGGTCGGTAAACCTGCGGGCGTAGGTGATATTCACCGCCAGATCGAGATAATCGTAGGTGTCGCCCGTTTCGTTGTCGTAGGGGGTGAACGTCGAGAGCAAAAAGCTCGGGACGGCGTCACGATCCGCGGCAATACCCGAAACGCCCAATGAAACAAAGCCGATGCCCAACGTGCCGAAATTGCCAAAATCATGGGCAATGGCGCCGGCATTGTGGGAAAGATCCGCGATCCAACGGTTGTAGCTAAACGACGCCTGCCATTGGTTGTTGCTCAGCGCAATACCGGCGGGGTTCCAAAACATCTGATTGACATCACCGGAAAGCGAGGTGGTGGCGGAACCCATGGCAACGGCTCGCGCGCCCACGCCAACCTTCAAAAAGGCCGCGCCGGTATAGCCGCTTTTCTTCTGAACTTGGCCAAAACTCAAACCGGTGGCAACGAGCACCAGTATTAGCGCAGCCATGACGCGTTTTATGAGATTCATATTCTGTGTCTCCAAAAGATATTGAAATGCTTCTGTGCCATTTCATGCCGCCCGGCATTCGACCATCGAACCGGACGGCATCATGAACGAGGTGCTCGTTATCTCAGGATCGAAAAATAACCGGTTTGCTGGCCGCCGTCATATTCCGCCACGTAGATATACAAGCCGCTCGCGACTTCGATGCCGTCTTTGGAGAACATGTCCCAAAAGAGCGTGCCATCATTCGGGTTCTGGCCGGTAAACGACAACACATCAATGACCTGGCCGGACACATCAAAAATCGTGATCCGTGTGCCCGTCGGCAAATTGAAGAAGAGGATCTTGTGTTCCAAACCCGTGTCATGCAAGGCTTGTTGCTTGTAAGGATTCGGCTTCACACGAATCTTCAAATCACCGTTCACCAAGGACTGCGCCTGCACCAACGGCGCCTTGAGCACAAAGTTGGCGCCAATGTCTTTCAGGCCGGTCAGGGTTTTCGGATAAAACGAACTGGCCGTGGCAAAATTGTAGGTGCCGGTCCACAGGCCGCTACGACCATTCCAGTTGGTTTTGTGCGTTTCCAGGCTGGTATAAGGCATGCCCGCCATGGTGCCGCTCTCGTTATCATAGGCCGCGACATAGTACCAGTAGGTGAAACCAAACTGCACCAACTCGTTGGGATCCTCAAACGCATATTTGTATTGATTGGCATCCGCACCGGTGTTGAGATAATTCGCCAGTTCGGCTTTGGGGATCATTTTGACGAGTTTGTACGGACCCGAGGCGTCGGGATCCTGCACGCGATAGAAATCCGAGGCTGCACTGATGTTGGGGTTGTTGGGACGTCCCAGCGCTGCCAGTTCCGCATCCGTTGGATTTTCCTTGGTTTGCAGATGGTAGGTTTCCATCACACGCCGGCCCACTTGCAGGGAATTCACGCGCGGGAACGCGGTGGTGCGATAAATCTTGTAACCCGCAAAATCAGCCGCGGCTTCAGCGCGATTATCCCACTTCACATTCACTTTCACGTTGACGCTGGGCTCGACTTTGATATCAGGCGTGGGCGGAGGTGCGGGCACATTCCAACTGTTCTCGTAAGCCCACTGCGCCGCTTTGCGCGATTGCCGCGCGCCTTGCAAACGGAAGCCCATGTACTCGATCATGACCACGTTGATGGTTTCCCCGACCTCGAGAGAGAAGGGGCCAACGCCGACATAAAAATCGCCATCAAAGCCGTGCGAGTAGGCATAGCCTTCCGTCCAGTTGTCTTTGGGATCGGGATTGTCGAGTTCCCAATTCTGTGTCCAGGTATTGTTGTACTTCATGCTGCCATCGGGACGGCCACGCTGGCCTTCCGGCTTCACGATGCCCACGAACGACAACGGATTGCCGACTTCATACGGCTGGGTGGTGTCAAACCAATTGGGGTCGGGCCTTAAATCAAATTTAGTGCGATCCCACACTTTGCCGCCGTTGGCATACCAGTTACCCATCGAGAGAATATGGTTTTCCCAGGCATTGTGATCATTGTTGCCGTAACCTTTGCTGACCGAGGTAAACCATCCCCGCTGCGAACCTGCGCCCACCGGATGGCTGTCATAAATCGTCTTCTTATCCGGTTGCGCCACACTGCTGCCGTTGGCCGGCAATGCGCCTTGCTTCACGGCAATCCAGTTATGGCCAACAAAGATATCTTGGTAATTCCGGCGGCCATTCATGGTGTTGCCGAGACCACGGGTGCCGTCTGCAGCCCAGGGTATGGTAACGGTTTTGCCCGAGGCGGTAGTGAAGGTCTTGGTGGTCTTGAGATCCGTCGGCGACGGGCCAGTGAAATTCACCGGCACATCCCACGGTTCGCCATTTTCATCAGGCGTGGCATCGTAGCCGGTAGTCGGCCCGGTGAACCAGCCGCTGGCGCCGCGCGTGCCCGCGAGGCTGTTCGCCATACTGTTAATCGGCTCGCTGCGCATGTTCAAAACCAGCGCATTGATGCGATTGTTGGTGCTTTCCGGCGTGCCGTTGCCGTCGGCATCCAACACACCGGTGTTGGTC
>QEVD01000218.1 GCA_003576975.1 Candidatus Zhuqueibacterota bacterium | reverse complement strand
CTGCGGACTCGACCAACTGGCCCGCCGGCGTTCGATACGATCCCGAAAAAGACGGGACCGTGCTCGCCAGCCTGGGCGCGCACGAGCACTGGAACAACGCTACTGATAAAAAATACTCCCGCGACCTTGGCACTGGCCAAGGAATTGAGTTAGTGAAACAGCACGAAGTCACCTCGGTTAATCAGCCTGCTGCCGTGCAGCACCCACAAGGTATTCGCCTGGAAGCCAACTATCCTAATCCATTCAATGCAGGCACGCGCATTGTTTATGAGTTGCCGTCTCGCACCCACGTACGCCTCGAAGTTTTTAACACGCGCGGACAACGTGTGGCCGTTTTGGTGGATGAACTGAACACCGCCGGCATTCATTCCATCGATTTTGATCCTGCCGGCCTGACCAGCGGATTCTACGTCTACCGGCTTTCAACCCCGCAAGCCACGCTCAGCCGAAGATTGGTTTTGGTGAGATAGGGCTGGTTGCTTGTTACTGGTTGTTGGTTGCTCTTTCTCCTACTCCTACTCTTACTCGCTTTAGAAATTTCAACAACAAGTTAGAGTTAGAGTAGGAGTGATCAGTTCAATCGGCTAAGAAAGAGCAGTTCGAAGAGAGGAAAAGCATGCATGAATTTCCGCAACTCGTTTTACTATCTCGGCATTTTTTGAAATTTCTCCGTCCCGGCGCGAAGCGCATCATCTGTTCTTCCAATCACGATTATCTTTTGGCAACGGCATTTCTCAATCCCGACGGGAAGATTGCCGTGGTGGTCATGAATCAAACCGAAAAGGATATTGAATTCCATACCTGGATTGAAAGTCATGCCGTGAAAACGAACAGCCCGGCACATTCGATCGTCACGCTGGTTTTATAAAAAGAGCGAATCATGTCAAATACGATAAAAGCTTATCTTGTGATGGCCTGTGTCCCTTTTGTGTTGATGACGCAGCACGGTGAAAAAAAGATGTCCAGCGATCAACAACAAGTCATTGAGCAGGCCATTGTTGACGTACAGGCAAAAATGCAACAAGCCGCGCAGCAAGGCGACGTTGATGCCCTCTACGCTTATGTTCTGAAAATGGACAAGGGCGTGATCATCGAAGATGGCCGCATTCGCTGGACCCGTCAAGAAGCCTTGAATTCAACCAAGCAAGGTTTGCAGGGTTTGAAAGACTTGTCCTACGTGTATACTCAAAAACATATCACCGTGATCTCACCGGCAATGGCGCTTTGGGTGGGAGAGGGCACGTCTTCCGCGATTCTACAAGACGGTCGCCAAATCTCAGCGCCATTTGCGGAGAGCATTCTTTTTGTGCAGAAAGATGGTCAGTGGAAAGTATTTCACGCGCATCGCTCCGTTCCCAATCAATGATTTGGGTTTTCAATGGAAGGCAGGCTTAAAAGAACAGATTGAGGCTTGAGTACTATGCGGAAAATTTCATACGCTGGCTGCTTGATTATTGCCTTCGTGGCGTTCATCAGCTCCGCTGCGTGGAGCCAGGAAAACGAGAATAATGTTTTCTCAAAGCCTTTCATCACCAAAGTGATGAAAAAGGTGTGCGACTGGCAGTTGCAGAATCCCGTAGCGCTCAACGAGCGAAATGAGAATGATTGGGCACGCGCCGCTTTCTATACCGGTGTGATGGCCACGTACCGAACGACGCAGGAAAAGAAATACCTCGATGCCGCCATCGCCTGGTCGGAATCTTGCAACTGGAAACTGGCTAATCGTCTGCGACATGCCGACGATCATTCCCGCGGCCAGACGTTTCTGGAAATCTATGAGATCATGAAAAAGCTCGAGATGATCGCAGACGTCAAGAGCACATTTGATTCGCTCATCGCCGACCCCAAGCCCGGCCGTGAAGATTGGTGGTGGTGTGATGCACTGTTCATGGCGCCGCCGGTGCTGGCCAGGCTGGCTGCGGCAACCGGAGACAAACGCTATCTCGAATTTCTCAACACCATGTTTTGGGATACGTACGATTTTCTCTACGACAAAGAAGAACATCTGTTCTTTCGGGATAAATCTTATTTCGATAAGAAGACACCCAACGGCAGCAAGACCTTCTGGGCGAGAGGCAACGGTTGGGTGATGGCAGGCACCGCACGAGTGCTGCAATACCTTCCGAACGATGATCCTTTCCGTGATCGCTATGTGGCATTGCTGAAAGAAATGGCTGCCGCGATCAAAAAAATTCAGGGAGAGGAGGGTTTGTGGAGACCCAGTCTGCTGGACGACAAGGAAGTGCCGCATCCGGAAACCAGTGGTTCATCATTCTTTTGTTACGCATTGGCGTGGGGCATCAACAGTGAACTCTTGAGCAAAGACGAATATTTGCCCGTCGTCAAAAAAGCGTGGCAAGGCCTGAATTCGTTGGTAACCGATGAAGGCAAACTGCAATGGGTGCAGCCGATCGGCGCAGCACCGGATAAAGTGACGATGGATAATTTTCAAGAGTATGGCTCCGGCGCATTTTTATTGGCAGGCAGTGAGCTTTTCAAATTGAACATAAAACCGTAGCGAGGCAAATTGCCACAATCAAATCTATCAAGCGCGAATTGACGCCAATCAACGCGAATAAAAATTAGCGTCCATTCGCGTGAATTAGCGGTTCGTTAAAAAATCTTCGCGGTCGAGACAGTTTTTTCAGCGCAATACTATAAGTGGAGATTTTATGAGTCACCGACCAAGTATTCATGATCGACTCCCTTTCGTTGCCATTGCGGTGCTGTCGCTGGTGTGCCTACACGCCACCGCAACGGCGCAGATTCCAATACACTCGCCGGACAAGAATCAGCATCTGTTGAATGAGCCGATTGACCTCAGCAGCGATTTTCGAAATTTTTCAAATACCTATTATGTGGCCGATAGCCTCTCCGCCTTTGATGCAAAAACCGGCAAGGGCGAACTCACGTATCGGCGTTATGAATACGTCACGCGCCACGCATTCAACAATATGTTGGCGGTTTTGCGGCCGGTCGATGCCAATGAATTCCCGGCGGTCGAATACGCGGCCTCACCGGCGTATCCATTCTCAGTGGAGTTCGTCTCGAGCCGCACTGTGCGGATTCGGGCAAGCTCGCGCTTTCAGATCAAACCGCAGCAGGAGTCGCTCATGTTGGTCAACGGCAATGCACCGTTGGACAATAGCGCCTGGCGATACAGCAAAATTGAGGGTGGGCATCTTTACACCGGCCCAAACGGCATAGTGACGATCACGGAATCTCCCTGGCACATCGAAATTCGCGATGCTTCCGGAAAACTGCTCACGCGCACGATACACATCAGCGATGATGCGGAAACGTTCACACCCTTGTTGCCTTTTTCATTTGTCCGCCGCGCTTCCGATTATTCCACCAGCATGGCTGCTGTCTTCTCTCTTTCTCCGGATGAAAAAATCTTCGGCTGCGGTGAATCATTTACGGAATTCAACAAACGCGGCCAGAAAGTGGTTTTGTGGACGGACGATTCCAACGGCGTGCAAAACGAGACCATGTACAAGCCCATCCCATTTTTCATGAGCAGTCGCGGCTACGGCATGTTTATGCACACGTCTTCGCCGATCACTTGCGATTTCGGCAAGTATTACAGCGGCAACATGTCGCTGCTGATGGGCGATGATGAGCTTGATCTGTTTGTTTTTCTCGGCAGCCCCAAAGACATTCTCGATGAATATACCGACCTCACCGGAAAAGCTGCCATGCCGCCGCTGTGGTCTTTCGGTTTTTGGATGAGCCGCATCACCTACTTCTCCGAAGCCGAAGGCCGCGCGGTCGTCAAAAAACTTCGCGACAACAAAATTCCATGCGACGTGATTCATTTTGACACCGGCTGGTTTGAAACCGATTGGCGTTGCGATTATCAGTTTTCCAAATCGCGCTTCGACAATGCCGCGCAAATGATGGCCGACTTCAAGAAGATGGGCATCCAAACGTGCCTATGGCAGTTGCCCTATTTCACGCCCAAGAACACGTTATTTCCTGAAATCATACAAAAGAATCTTTTTGTGAAGGATCGCAAAGGCAATCTGCCTTACGAAGACGCGGTTCTCGATTTGTCGAATCCGGCGACGATCAAATGGTATCAGGACAAGATCGGCGGTCTGCTGCAGCAAGGTGTGGGTGTCATCAAAGTTGATTTTGGCGAGGCCGCGCCGCCGGACGGCATTTATGCCTCGGGCCGCACCGGCTTCTATGAGCACAATCTGTATCCGCTGCGCTATAACAAGGCGGTCGCTGAAATCACCAAACAAGTGACCGGCGAGACGATCATTTGGGCGCGCAGCGCTTGGGCTGGCAGCCAACGCTATCCGGTGCATTGGGGTGGCGATCCGGCCAACACCAACACCGCGATGGCCGCAACGCTGCGAGCCGGTTTGTCGTTTGGACTTTCGGGCTTTTCATTTTGGGCGCACGACATTGGCGGTTTTGTGCATCGCACGCCGGAAGACATTTATCGCCGCTGGGCACCGTTCGGTTTTCTCACCTCGCACACGCGTAGTCACGGCGCGCCGCCCAAAGAGCCGTGGGAATATGGCGTAGATTTCATGAATGCCTTTCGCAAAGCCGACGAGATGAAATACAAGCTCATGCCTTACGTTTATGCTCAGGCGAAAGATTGCACCGAGCGCGGCTTGCCCATGGTGCGCGCCCTGTTCGTGGAATTTCCGGATGATCCCGGCTCGTGGGAAGTGGACAATCAATATCTGTTTGGCTCGGATATGTTGGTTGCGCCGTTGTTTGAAAATGTGACTGCTCGCAACGTGTACCTCCCGCCGGGCCAGTGGATTGATTATCAAACGAAAAAAGTCTATGCCGGCGGCTGGCACAACATTCAGGCTGGCGAGATTCCCATCGTCGTGCTGGTGAAAGAAGGAGCGGTGATTCCGCACATCAAACTCGCGCAATCAACCGCGCAAATGGACTGGTCGCAGCTCGAGTTGGTGGTTTACGCCAAAGATGCGCCAACCGCGCAAGGATTGGTTTGCCTGCCTGCTGAAAAGATGTTGCACAAATTATCTCTCGCCAACAAAGGCGGAGTTTTTGATGCGGCCAGCAATTCACTTCCCGGAAGCGTGACTTGGAAAGTGCGGAGGTTTTCTGAATAGGGCAACGCACTGTTCGCCGAGGTGAATTCCGATGCCGGGTCGATGCAAACCTGTTAGGCAAAGACACTGTCACCCGGCGCATTTTAACCAAGGAATATTGATTATGAACACGCCAACGTTGAAATCTGTGACATGCCTTCTTGGTTTTTGTCTGCTCATTCTCCCGGCTTTATTGTCAACTGTATGCACGTCATCTTCATCCCAAAACAGAAAAATCGAAAACTTCGGCAAGACTTGGAAATTCCAACTGGGCGAGGTCACGAACGGCCAGGAACCCGGGCTTGATGATGCGCAGTGGCGAGTGCTCGATCTTCCGCACGATTGGAGCATCGAGGGCGAATTCAGCAAAGACCATCCCGCGACTCCAGGCGGCGGCGCGTTGCCGGGCGGCATTGGATGGTATCGCAAAACATTCACGTTGCCTGCAGCGGACAAAGACAAGCTGACTTTCATTGAATTCGACGGCATTTACCGCAACAGCGAGGTGTGGATCAATGGTCACTATTTGGGCAAACGTCCGTATGGTTACAGCTCATTTCGGTACGAGCTGACCCCATTCCTCAAATACGGCGAAGAGAAAAATGTCCTGGCTGTCAAGGTCGACAACTCGCAACAACCCAATTCGCGCTGGTATTCCGGTTCGGGAATTTATCGGAATGTTCGCTTGGTGACCACCGAGAAACTTCATGTTGATCACTGGGGCACTTATGTGACTACTCCGGAAGTGACCCCGCAAGGCGGGGCAAAGGTAACGATCCAAACCAAAGTCCGGAATGCTTCCGCACAAGATCAGCCCATCACGCTGAAGACGGTCATTTTGGACGAGGATGGCAAACAAGTCACGGCCGTGCAGTCTGAAAGCATCGCACCCAAAGATTCGGTCTGCGAGATTGTTCAGAATCTCACCGTCAACAATCCGGCGCTGTGGTCGATTGAAGATCCCCGCCTGCACCAAGCTATCACAACCATCGAATGCAACGGCCGCGTTTGCGATGATTACGTCACGACATTTGGCATCCGCACGTTTTCTTTCGATGTCGATCAAGGCTTCTTTCTGAACGGCAAACCGGTCAAGATCAAAGGCGTGTGCAATCATCACGACCTGGGCTGTCTCGGCGCTGCGGTCAATCGCCGGGCGCTGCAACGCCAACTCGAGATCATGAGAGACATGGGCGTTAACAGCATTCGCACTTCTCACAATCCGCCGGCGCCGGAGCTACTGGATTTGTGTGACGAAATGGGATTCCTGGTGATGGATGAAGCCTTTGATGTGTGGAAGGTGAAAAAGACAGAATACGACTACGCGTTGAATTGGAATGAGTGGCATCGCCGAGATTTGGAGGACATGATTTTGCGCGACCGCAATCATCCCAGTGTCGTCATCTGGAGCATCGGAAACGAAGTGATGGAACAATGGAACCGGAACGATAGCAGCGGCATTGTTATCGCCAGAGAGCTGGCAGCCATCGTCAGGGCTCTCGATCCCACGCGGCCCGTCACCGCGGCGTGCAACGACCAGGATCCTGCGAATCCCGTGATCAAATCCGGCGCACTCGATTTGATCGGATACAACTACAAGCACAATACCTTCCCCGATTTCCCCAAAATCTATCCGGGCAAGAAATTCATCGCCACTGAAACGACTTCAGCTTTGGCAACGCGCGGGCATTACGACATGCCTTCAGACAGCATTCGCCGCTGGCCGGAGCGATGGGACAAGCCTTTCGACAAGGGAAATCCTGACAACACTTGCTCCGCATATGACAACTGCAGCACGCCCTGGGGCTCGACGCATGAAGAAACGTGGAAGATTGTGAAGAAATATGAATTCCTCTCCGGCATGTATGTGTGGACCGGCTTCGATTATCTCGGCGAACCTACGCCTTATGGCTGGCCCTCGCGCAGCTCGTACTTCGGTATCGTCGATTTGGCTGGATTTCCCAAAGATGCCTATTACATGTACCAAAGTGAGTGGACGGACAAACCCGTTTTGCATATTTTTCCGCATTGGAATTGGAATGAAGGGGACGCAGTCGATGTGTGGACTTTTACCAATTGCGAGGAAGTCGAATTATTTGTAAACGGCCAATCACTGGAAACCAAAAAGAAGGCCGGAGATGATCTGCACCTTGCATGGCGCGTAGCGTTTGCGCCGGGCGCGTTGAAAGCCGTTGGCCGTACCGATGGAAAAGAAATCCTGACTCGAGAAATCAAAACTGCCGGCGCACCGGCAAAGATCGTTCTTGAAGCCGACAGAAATGTGATTGCGTCAGACGGCCGCGACCTTTCGTTCGTCACTGTCAAGGTGTTGGATGAAGATGGAACATTGGCGCCACGCGCCGGTGATTTGATCAACTTCGAAATCACCGGTGAAGGAAATATCACCGGTGTTGACAATGGACTCCAAACCAGCGCTGAGCCGTTCAAGGCGAATTATCGCAAGGCCTTCCACGGCCTTTGTCTGGCCGTGGTGCAATCCACTGAAAAGGCGGGCCGGATTACCTTGAAGGCAACCTCGGAGGGCTTGCAGGAAGCGGCAATTGTCATTGAAGCAAAATAACCACGCAGGAAAAACTCCGGCGCAGGGTTAAGAGCCACATGGAGAATTGCCAAACTCCGTGTGGCTTTTTTCTTGTACCATACAACAGTTCGAGAGCGATATGATGCAGCGGCAGAGTATTCTCACGATCATATGCGATTTCGGGGCAAACTAAATCATTATTCAGATAGTTTACTACGTTGGCATTTTGCACAAAACGGAGGTGAAAAAAACTATTCGAATTTGAACTCCGGAGCAAAACCCGGGAATTGATCATGCGAGGTTGCCATAGCGATTGAAGAGTATTACCCCGGAACAGTCCGGCTGCTGTTCAATCCAGAAGCGCAATATTTATGCAGAGATTTCAATGCAAATTTTTTTCTACATTGGCCTGTCTTCGTGCGAAGAGTGATTTTGCTTATGCAGAGGCTTCTCGCGGGATTCACAAGTACTACGAGGTGTTGGTTATGAAAAAGAAAGGTAACTATTCAGCTATGCCAAGCGCACGATAGGCTTATCAAGCAGAACACTTTCCATGGCGTCGAGCACATTGATGTTTTGCTTGCGGCAAGTGGA
>QEVD01000217.1 GCA_003576975.1 Candidatus Zhuqueibacterota bacterium | reverse complement strand
CGCCGCGCCCACTGCCGGCCTGCACTTTACCAAAGATCTTTTGAAGAAGATCGCCAACAAAGGCACGCGCATCGTTCCGGTGGTGCTGCACCTCGGCCTCGGCAGTTTCCGACCGGTGATCGTCGAAGATTTGAGCCGTCACAAAATGGACTCAGAGTATTTTCACATCAGCTTCGAAACGGCGCAAGCGATCAACGACACCATGAAAAAGGGCGGCAAGGTCTATGCGGTGGGCACCAGCGTCGTGCGCGCTCTGGAAACCGAAGTCACCAGCGAAGGCTGGGTCAAACCCGGCAAAGGCTGGACGGATAAATTCATTTTTCCGCCTTATGAATTCAAAATCGTCGACCGTCTCATCACCAACTTTCACATGCCGTGCTCGACGATGTTGATGCTGGTGTGCGCCTTCGCGAATCGCGACATTGTGTTCAAGGCTTATCGCAAAGCCGTCAAAGAAAAATGGCGCTTCTTCAGCTACGGCGACGCGATGTTGATTCTTTAGAAAAACGATTTAGTAACTTACTCATTTCCTCGAAACCGCGAATACACGCGAATATACGCCAAAGCCTTCATTCGTGTTTATTAGCGTTCATTCGCGGTTTGAGATATGGGAAAGTTATTCGAACGACATTCGTTGATGCCAAGCCGTTCTTAAACGAAATCCCATGCCGAAAGAAAAGCAAAGCCTGCAAGCCTCTGCGATCATCGTCGCCGCCGGCCAAGGAACACGCTTCGGAGGAGAGTTGCCGAAGCAATTTCTCATGCTGTGCCAGCGCCCGATTCTCGCGCATACCCTGCAACGCTTCGAGCAGGCAGAGGCGATCACCGAGGTGGTTTTAGTGGCCTCGCAGGCATGGGTTTCTTACATCGAACGCGAAATTATCGCGCGTTTTCAGATCAAGAAATGCCGGAAAATCGTGATGGGCGGCGAGCATCGCCAGGATTCGGTGTGGGCTGGATTTCAAGCGTTGCAGCCGGCTTCCTCCAGCATCGTCGTCGTGCACGATGCCGTGCGTCCGCTCTTCACGCATGCGCTGCTGGAACGCGTAATCGCTGCCTGTGAAACAGCGGACGGTTGCATTCCCGGGCTTCCGCTCAGAGACACCGTCACTCGGAACACAACATCAAAAAGACCATGGATCGCGCACGCTTGCGCTTGGCGCAAACGCCGCAGGCCTTTCGCGCCAAAGCGCTCAAACGCGCCTTCAAGCGCGCGCAAGACGAGAAATTCTATGCCACGGACGAAGCGGCGCTCATCGAGCGTGTCGGCGGCCAGGTGGTGTGGGTGGAGGGGGAAGAGAAGAATTTGAAAATCACGACACCCAGCGATTTGCAGATTGCCGAACTCTTCAGCCAGGAGTTGGGCACGTGCGCGTAGGTTTTGGTTATGATGTTCATCCGTTGGTGAGCGGGCGCTCGATGATTCTCGGCGGGGTTCACATTCCACATGACCAGGGCTTTGCCGGGCATTCGGATGCCGATGTTTTGAGTCACGCGATTGGCGATGCCCTGCTGGGCGCAGCCAATCTCGGCGATCTCGGCACGCATTTTCCGGACAGCGATCAGCGTTTTGCCGGAGTCTCCAGTCTCGTGCTTCTGCAAGAAATCGCGCGGCTGCTGGCTGCTCAAAACTTTGCTATTGTCAATATCGATTCTACCCTCGTGCTTGAAGCGCCCAAAATCATGCGCTATGCCCCGCAGATGCGCGACAATCTTGCTGCTGCCCTCCACATTCAACCCAACCAGATTTCCATCAAAGCCACGACTTCCGAAAAGCTGAGTTTCATCGGCCGCCAGGAAGGCGCCGCCGCGTTTGCGGTGGCGTTGATTGAGGCGATTGTTTGAGGCGAGATAGCGCTCAAAAACCTCCCGCACCGCTTTAGGGTCATAAAACTCCTTCACCAACTCCTCGGCGGTGAAGAGATTGAAGCCTTCTTTCTCGACATAGCACAAGTAGCGCATGCCTTCTGGACTGGCGTCGAAGCGGCCGGCGGCACCCACGGTAACTCACAAGCCACGGCCAAGCCGTGGCTGAACATTTTACGCTATGGTAGCAACCCCAATCCAAAAAAGCAATCGCGAATCCGGGCTTGCTATTTCCAAAATGAGGCGATAGATTGCAAACAAGCCCATTTTCATTTAAATCCTCGATCAATTTCGGGAGCTGAAATGCGCATCGTTCGATTTATAGTTCTGATTGGATTGTTGCTTACCGCTTGCGAACGCCCAATCGAATTCGAAGTGCCCGATACCAGCGGCATGGCCTGGTTCAAAGGCAACACCCATACGCATACCACCATGAGTGACGGCGACTCGCCGCCGGAGGTGGTGGCGCAATGGTATAAAGATCACGGCTATCGCTTTCTGGTGCTGTCGGATCACAATGTGTTTACTGATCCCGCCACGCTGGCGAGTTTGGTTGATTCGAGTTTTTTGTTGATTCCCGGCGAAGAAGTCTCCAGCAAATTCGAAACAAAACCGGTGCACGTAAACGCCTTGAACATTCCCGGCGTGATTCCGCCGCAATTCGATTCCACGCTGGTGGGCACGATTCAAAAAAACGTCGATGCCATTCGCGCGGTGGCGGCCGTGCCGCACATCAATCATCCCAATTTTCGCTGGGCTTTTGATCACCGCGAGCTGCTGCAAATTTCAAACGACAAACTGCTGGAAATTTTCAACGGCCATCCGCAAGTACACAACCTGGGCGGGGGCGGCTGGCCGGGAATGGAAGAAGTGTGGGATCACTTGTTGAGTGGGGGCAAGCGCATCTACGGCATTGCGGTGGATGATGCGCACCATTTTCAAGGCGAGTTTGCGCCGGAGCGCTCGAATCCCGGCCGCGGCTGGGTGGTGTTGAAGGCGCGCACGCTGTCTCCGCTCGAAATCGTGCAGAATCTCGAGGCCGGGCTGTTCTATGCCAGCACGGGTGTGGAGCTGGAGGATATTCAAATCGAACCGAAAGAAATTGCGCTGCATATTCGGCAGGAAGGGGATTTCAAATATCGCACGGAGTTTATTGGGAACCAGGGGCGGGTGTTATATCGCACGGAGAACAATCCCGCGGTGTTTGAATTGCTCAGCAACGAGCCTTATGTGCGCGCGAAAGTCACGGATTCTGCGGGATATGCGGCGTGGGTGCAGCCGGTGTTTACGCGGCGTAGGTGAAGTGAGTGGGCGAAGTCCGACTTGCGCTCAAGGCTTTTTAATTATTTATTGAGTTCGTATTGCGCAAGTCGGACTTCGCCCATTCATGAGTCTGACTTCGCCCATTCACTCCGGATACATGCCTGGCACGAGCAACGGCAAAGGTTGGCCGTTCCGCTCGCTCATGAACTTGATGAACTGCAGAATCGGATCGTTTGCCATTTGCGTTTTGACGCCCGGCAAGCCCGGGCTGAAGTTGAACAAGCCTTTTGATTCGGGAATCTCGACCACTTTGATTTCTTGGCGAGGGTCAATTCCGGCGCGCTGTTGTGCAATTGCCAGCGCGGTCATCATTCCGCCGACTTCATCAACCAGGCCATTGGCTTTACCATCAATGCCCGAAAAGATGCGGCCTTCGGCAATGTCCTTCACCTGCTCAACCGGCAGTCCGCGGCCTTGCGCGACCTTGGCAACGAACGTTTCATAGAATTCTCTGATCAACGCTTCGATCCGGTCGCGTTCGTCCGCCGTTAAATTGCGCGCCGGCACACGCACGCCGAAAAACGGCAACGTGATGCCATAACCGGCCTCCGCATGCGCGCCGCGCTTGACGTGATCTTCCGTCATGCCAATTTTTTCGCTAAAGCCCTTATCGTAAATCCAGCCGCCGATCACGCCAATCGAGCCGGTGATGGTGTTGGGCCCCGCCACGATGGTGTCACCGTACATCGAAATCCAATAACCGCCGGAGCCGGCCACCTGGCCTTGACTCACGATCACCGGCTTTTTTTCGCTGCATTTTTTCAGGGCTTCGGCGACCACATCGCTCGCCATGCCATCGCCGCCAGGCGAATCGACGCGAAAGACCACCGCTTTAATCGCGGAATTCTTGGCGAGATCCCGAAAAACTTTTTCCAGCCAACGTGCGCGAATGCCCTCATCCATGGCGCAGACGCCCAAGCCGTAAACCAGCGCAATCTTCGGCGGCTCGCCCCAGGCTTGCAAAGCTTCGGCTTGCTCCCGAAGGTCATTCGCTGAAATCGAGCGCAAAGCATTCCCCGTAAAACTTTTGATCACCTCGCTGAGCGCCGACCAGCGCGCCAGCGTATCGACGAGATGCGCTCGCAACGCCGATTCTGCCGTGAAAAGGGTTTCGTTGTCAATCAGTTGATCAAAACGTTCCGGCGTTAAACCGCGCGAGGCACACACCTCACGTTGCACCAATTCATACCAATCATCGACGAAATCCTGCAACTGTTCGCGATCGCCCTCAGACAGGCTGTCGCGGCTGAGGCTTTCCATGGCAGATTTGTATTTGAAAAAGCGCCACTCGTCGAACCCGAGTCCCATTTTTTCAAGCGTGCCTTTCAGGTAGGTGCGGCCCAGAACAAACCCTTGCAGCGTGAGCATGCCCTCGGGGTCCAAAACGACTTTATCCGCAACACTTGCCAAATGATAGTCCGTCATCTCAGCGTTGTCGATGAAAATGATCACCTTTTTGCCCGCCACCTGCGCGTGTCTGAGCGCTTCGCGAATTTCCCAAGAATGCTCCGGCGCGATTTGCATGGCGGAAAGATTGAGCGCGAGCAATCCGATCTGCGGGTCTGCGGTCGCAGCGCGGATGTTGTTCAATACCTCGTAAAGCCGGTTCGTGTCTTTGTCAAACCAGACATACTTGTGATAATCCATCCGGCCTTTGAGGTTGATGGCGAGATAGCGTTTTCCCTTGCCACTGGAAACAACACTTGGCTTCACGCCGCCGGCGCGAATCATGTAAGTATTGTAAGCGTGATCGCGTCCAGCATCAAAGTGCGCCTGTCCAGCAATGCCGCTTTTGCCGAAGTTGATCGTCATGCCCAGCGTGAAGGCCTCAGAGTCGAAGGTTCGCCCCACGAGATGCATCCCTTCCAACACTTGCAAAGCCGCGCCCGCGCTCCAGGGCGCCTCGGAAAGAGACATGCCGTTTTGTATCGCCGCATCAGCAAACAGCGTGAGCCGCGGCGTGCCGAGCGGGCGAATGCCGATTTCAGCGATGCCTTCGCGATTGCTGCTTTCGGTGGAAAAATTGCCGATCAAGCCCAGCGAAAGAAAACGTGAGGGCCGCATGATCGAACCAACGGTGAACAACTTCTCCCGACCGAACGCGGCGCGATCGCCCGTTGACCAGTTGTAAGCCATGCCCAACGCAAATGCGCGCGACCCGAAGCCGCCGGCGAGGTTATACTCTGTGACGGCCAGGTCACCGCGGTGCTGGCGTTGCGTCGAAAAACCCAATCCGCGCATGCCCCAGAAAAGCCCCCAGTCATTGAAAGAAGTGGCCTTCGTACCATCCGTTGACCAGAGAAAGCGCGTTTCACTTTGCCTGAGCATGGCCACATTCGCGGGATTGGTGAAACCCAGCAGGCCGTCACCAAAGGCGGCGGGCGGCGCCAATAGAAACGCATGGCGTGCATGATAGCTCGTGAGAGACTGCGCGAAAGCATTACCGGCGATCACCGCAAAAAAAAGCAAGGCAGCATTGATTGAATTTCGTTTCATGACGTTTTCTTTCCTAAAAAAGAAAACCGCCCGGGCGATTTCTCATTTTGTGCTGTAAGCGAAGCCAATAGCCCTCCTCGCTTCAACAGACAAATCGTCCGGACGGTGGTATTTTGGGGCAAACATGAATTCGACAAAGCCGGTAAAACGATTACAGCAATTGCGACAGCGCATGCTGGGCGGCATTCTGTTCGGCGCGCTTTTTGGAATTGCCCACGCCCATGCCCATGGTGCGGTTTTGAATGCGGACTTCGACGGTAAAAATTTTGTTGTGATCCGGGCCTTCTTCGGAAAGCACGTTGTAGTAGGGCGTTCCCATGTTGCGGCTTTGCGAGAGTTCGAGCAGAATGCTTTTGAAGTTGCGATGCTGCTCTTCGCTTAGAATTTGCTCCATCTCGCTGAGCAGCGTTTGCTTGATGAAGGCGCGCGCCTGCTCAATGCCGCCATCGAGATAAACCGCCCCGATCACGGCTTCATAAGCATCGGCGATAATCGAGGGCCGCACGCGGCCGCCGGAAAAATCTTCCGACTCGCTCATCAGCACGAATTTGCCGAGATCGAGTTTGCGCGCGATGCGGGTTAGGATTTTGCGGCTGACCAGCAGGGATTTGATCGCCGTGATGTCGCCTTCTTCTTTTTCAGGGAATTTGCGATAGAGGTATTCGGTGACGACGAGGCCGAGTACGGCATCCCCCAACAACTCCAGACGCTCGTTCGAGTATGAACGGCGTTCATTGACTTGCGGCAGGTACGAGCGGTGCTTGAGCGCCTGCACCAGCAACTCCGCTCGGCGGAAGCGATAGTCGATGGCTTTGCAGAATTCCTTGATCTGCGCCGCGCTACCCGTCCCTCCCGTTTTTCCGTTCCTCCTGGTGAAAAACTGTCGGAGTAGACTCAGCATAACCTCAAAGCGTTGGCGGGAGATGGTTGCTTCACGAAACTCAATTGACAAATTTTCGCACCACAATCGTTACGTTGTGTCCCCCAAAGCCGAATGAGTTTGACAGAGCGACTTGCACGTCGCGATGAACGGCCTCATTCGGCGTATAGTTGAGGTAACATTCCGGGTCGGGCGTGATTTGATTGATCGTCGGATGAATAACATCATGCTTGCACGACAGCACCGTGAGAATGAACTCGATGGCGCCGGCCGCGCCCAGCAAATGCCCGATCATGGACTTCGTCGAACTGATGTTGAGTTGAGACGCCTGCTCGCCAAAAACCTGCGCGATGGCGTCTGTTTCGGCTTTGTCGTTTGCGGGCGTGGAGGTGCCGTGCGCATTGACATATTGCACCTCTGCCGGTGCCACGCCGGCTTCGGCCAAAGCCCGCTTCATCGCGCGAATCGCGCCCTCGCCACCGGGCGCCGGCGCCGTGATGTGGTGCGCGTCCGCAGTGGAACCGACGCCCACAATCTCACCATTGATCTCAACGCCGCGACGCACGGCGCTTTCCAGCGCTTCCAAAACAATAATACCCGCGCCTTCGCCCATGACAAAGCCGTCGCGTTCTTTATCAAACGGGCGGCTGGCGCGCTGCGGGTCGTCGTTGCGGGTGGACAGCGCTTTCATCGCATTAAAACCGCCGACGCCCATGGGCGTGACCGCGGCCTCGCTGCCGCCGCAAATCATGACATCCGCCTCGCCGCGTTCGATGGCGCGAAAGCATTCGGCGATAGCATGCGAGCCCGAGGCGCATGCGGAGGTAATCGCGAAATTCGGCCCCTTGAACCCGTGTTGAATCGAAATATGGCCGGCTGCCATATCTGAAATCATCATGGGAATGAAAAAGGGGCTTAATCGCGAAACGCCTTTTTCAAAATATTTTTCAAACTCTCGCTCGAACGTCGACAAGCCGCCGATACCCGAACTGACCACGACGCCGACGCGGGTTTTGTCAATGCGGGAATCATCGAGGCGCGCGGAGGCAATGGCTTCCGAGGCTGCCGCCACGGCAAATTGCACGAACGGATCCATCCGCCGCGTTTCTTTGCGCTCGATGTAATCGGTGGGATCAAAATTCTTGACTTCTGCGGCAAATTGCGTTTCGACGCCCGCAGCAACCGGGTCGAATTTCGCAATCCTGGCGACGCCGGATTTGCCGGCCAGGGCATTATCCCACAACGCGTTGACGGTATTGCCAAGCGGTGAGATCGCGCCGAGGCCGGTTACGACGACTCGTCTTTTTTGCATCTGCGTGTCAACGTGATTGAACGACACAGTCAAGGTGATCTCGCCAGGCGCGCGACACATTCACGTCACCTTGACGGCTCTGTGCAGCTCGGATTTGACGCATACAACAACTGCCATGCTCCCTCTGTCATGGCAAAGCGCAAAATCAAGCCGGCATTTTCTTTTTCAAATATTCCAGCGCCTGACCGACGGTGGTGAGCTTTTCAGCTTCTTCGTCGGGAATTTCGAGGTCGAATTCCTCTTCGAACGCCATCACCAGCTCGACCGTGTCCAGAGAATCTGCACCAAGGTCTTCGATAAAACTGGCTTCATTGGTCACCTGGGCGGCGTCAACACCGAGCTGATCCACGATGATCTGCTTGACTTTGCTTTCAATATCAGCCATTCGTTTTCACTCCTCAATTCTTGATTGAAAGATTTGTTGGTTACTGAATTGTCGCTTATGATGTTCGTTGTTGCACAAAGTAAATTCACATGCCAAAATTCTTCACGCCATCACCAAACCGCCGTCGATATTCAACACTTGCCCGGTGATATAGTCGGCCTCGGCCGAGGCCAGAAATAAAACCAGGCCGGCAACCTCGTCGGTCGTGCCGATCCGTCCCAGTGGAACAGATTGCAGCAGCGATTCCTTCACCGCTTCCGCGAGTCCGGAGGTCAAATCCGTGTCGATATAGCCGGGCGCAACCGCATTGACCTGAATGTTGCGGCTTGCCAATTCGCGCGCGACCGATTTGGTCAGGCCGATCACGCCGGCTTTTGCTGCGCAGTAGTTGGCTTGGCCGCGGTTGCCCATTTGCGCCACCACGGAGGTGAGATTGATAATCTTGCCGGAACGCTGCTTGATCATCACCTTGCTCGCCGCGCGAATGTGGTTGAAAACGCCGGTCAGATTGGTGGCAACCACTTCGTTCCATTCGTCGTCGCGCATGCGCAAGAGAATATTGTCGCGCGTGATGCCGGCATTATTCACCAGAATATCGAGACGGCCGAATTCATCCACAATCGTTTTGATCAAGCTATCAACCTCGGCAGCGGCGCTGGCATTTGCCGCCCGCGCGACAGCCTTGCCGCCTTGCTGGCGAATTTCTTCCGCCACTTTTTCCGCCGGCTCAAGATTGCGCCCGGTGAGCACAACTTGTGCGCCTTCACGGGCAAATCGTATGGCAATCGCTTTGCCGATACCGCGCGACCCGCCGGTAACAAGGGCAATTTTATTTTGAAGTCTTGACATATGTCAGTCGATAGTCATATGTAATTGGGAATCTCTCCACCACGAACGAACCGCAATCAAACAACTGAGCAACAAGCAAACGGACGCCAACACTATTTAGCTGCTCCGGCGAGCAGAGTCTGCACTTCCGCGGCTGTGCCGGCGGTGATCACGGCATACTCTTTATTGATCCGTTTATTCAACCCGGCGAGCACTTTGCCGGGGCCAATTTCATAAAATGCTTCTGCGCCCT
>QEVD01000216.1:8243-9017 GCA_003576975.1 Candidatus Zhuqueibacterota bacterium | reverse complement strand
GTCATGCCGCTTCTCCCGCCCAGTTGATCCACCGTGACCACGGCATATGCAACATTATCCCCGAGATTGCTGTTGGGATCGAGCACATCATATTCGCCGTTGCGGAAGTAGCGCGGATCTCCCGCCGACACGGAATCGATGATCGTCCAGGGACCCAAAGGATGAGGTGCGCGCATCACCTCGTAGTGACTGAAGGCCGCATGCAAGCGCGGTGAAGTGAAGGCTTCGACCTGCGGACCCCAAATGATCCGGTTGGCCGCCGCACGCGTGTCTGCAATGCGAATGGCAGGCGCCGGAAATGGGATCGAAACGGTGTTGTAGCGGCCGGTTGCCGGCGCTTCTTCGGGTTTGTATTGCAGCGTATCGTGCTTCACCAGAGGCCTGCCGGTGTACATTTCAATCGCGCGGTCAGCGACATCGCGGATGGAAACCACGCCCGGGGTCACATACCACGGCAGCGGATGATTCTGTAAATAAGTGCTGCCGATATAATTCTTGCTTCCCAGATTCGCATATTGCAGCGTGTCGTACCAACTCGGCACAGGACTGAACCACGCGCCCGCGTCAACACCGGCGCGCACCGTTCCACCAAGATCTTTGTAGATTCTGTCCCCCTCCACACCGGGACCATAACCCGCTACCTCTGCCACTGCAAACCGCATCGTTTCGCCCGGCGGCAGAAAGTAGGGATAAAAACCATAGCCACGTGAAACCGGCTGCCACCACGAGAGATTCGCTGAACTTTTTGTGCGCCCTTTCCAGTATGGCCAAAGT
>QEVD01000216.1:0-8234 GCA_003576975.1 Candidatus Zhuqueibacterota bacterium | reverse complement strand
TGATTGCGAAAACGCGTGGAATCGGTGACACCTGACCAAATGCCGGTCTTGCGTTGCACTGTCGGATCCATCCAGGTCACGGTTTTCGCTTCGGCAGGGAGGTTGCCATTTTCATAGCGGAGCAAAAAGGGCTGCTTTGCTTTGCCGTTCGCATCCCACATTCCCGCGCTGTCGGCCGCCGTGAGAAAAACCTGCTGCGTCTGATCTCTGGGACTCAAATGCTCATAGTCATAATGCAGCACCAGCAAGCCCACGGCCTGCGGCGAGTTCAAGCCGCCGCGATTGCCCGGGGTGGACCACGCCTCGAAGAAATCGGGATCCGGAAGGCCGTCGCGTTCATGATTGTAACTCATCCAGCGTTTGAGATCGAAACGCGCGAAATGATCGCCCAATCCCGCTGGCGGCTGACCGCGAAAGGCGCTTTCTGACCACGCGCCGTGATTGCGTTGATAGCCGAACATCGAAGGGCCAAACGTGTTCGCAAAGGTGATGAACACATCAGAAATCGTTTCGGTCGTCACGTTTTCAAATTCATATTCATAGATGATGAAGCTGTCATAGCCGGGATAGCTCCAGGCGCGGCTGGTACGCGTCACCCGGATGCCGACCGGCGTATCCCAACGTGAGATAATGATCTCTTCCGCTTCGTTGGGATTGAAGGCCGGATTCAAATCGCCGCTTTCCAGCACGGGGAAATTCTCAATCTTGCGCAATTCGAGGGGCGTGCTGTAGACGCCGACTACGGTGATGGGGTCGCCGTTGGTGTTGGAAACAGCGCCGCAGAAGGCGTAGCTTCTGCCGCTTGCACGCGTGCCGGCAAGCCAAATTCCGCTGCCGAAGGAATTATGGTGCCCCGGGTAATTTACCCGATCGAGCACAATGCTGGAATTCGGCGGATATTCCATGGCCGGGCTGCCCGGCTGCACGGTACCGCCGGCATTGTAGGCTCTTCCCAACTCACCGGTGTTGTACACGGCTTGATGCAGCAGGCCACGGCGGTGCACGCGCCAGTCACGCTGCTGCGCATTGCTTTCGCCGAGCGCGACGGCCAGCAGCAGGATCATGAATCCGAGGTGTTTCATGTTTTCTTCTACCATATTTTATAGCAGGATGATTGTTCGACAGAATGATTGACCTTAGGTTCGGTTGGCTACGATTGAATTTGAGTCACCGCAGCGAGGCCAAATTCATGGCCTGAGAATTAGATCATTCTACCGTTCAATTATCCTGTCATGATATGTCCTTAGAATTCGAAAACAACTCCAAAACTAAATGATCGTGGCTCATTGCTGTAAATCAAAAACGATTGATCGACGCTGAACGGCCCCTGCCTGCCTTTGTCCCACCAATAGCGAATGCCGTTCTCTTTATTATCGATGCCCCATTCTTCATAGTATTGTAGCGGAAGATTGGGGTTGGTGGCCGTGGGCCGCTCGAACAAATAATCGTAATTGAGGATATTGTTGTTAAAGAGATTGAATACTTCCGCGTACAAATTCGCCGGTATACCGAAGAAATTGCGGATTGACTTTGTTATCCGTAAATCCGTGTTGTACTCCATGGGCGCGCGTTTCACGTTGATCAACCGGATGTCGGAGGGCGAGGTATAGGGCCTGCCGCTCCGAATCAAAGAGTACACCGAGAAGTTCATATCTGCCAACGGGTGAAAACCGGAGACTGACGGGCCCCAATCATTTCGCGTCACGTAACCGGCAGTGATCACGACATTGTGAGTGCGGTCGAAGTCCAAAAGAATATCGCGGGTGGGCACGTTGGTCAGGTCAGTCGTCACGACCCCCAGCGTATCACGATTGAAAATGGGGGTGGCAGCCGTGGCGGTTGCGCTTTTGCCGGTGGCATAGCCGTATTGATAGTTGATCGAACCGGTGAGCGCGCCGCGCCGCTTGCTCAATGCGATGCGAAAGCCGCGGATGTCGGCGTAATCTAAATTGAAGTAGGAGCTGACTTGATAACCCGCCCGGTCGTCGATGAAATTCGATTGCTGAATGAGATTCTTGACATCTTTGTAGTAGCCGCTGAGGTCCAGCGTGAATCCTTCGCCCAGACCCTGCACCACGCCGATATCGTAGCTGTTCGTGGTTTCAGGCTCGAGTTTGGAATTGCCCAAAATGATGGGATCGTTCAAGCGCTGGCCGAGGCGCTGCGAAACGATGTACTGGAACGACGGCCGTTGCATGAAAGAGCCGTAGTTGAGATGAAACACGGTATTGGTCGAAATCGGAAAGGAAAACCCCAATCGCGGCTGCAAGCGGCCGTAAACCGGCGGGCTTTTCCGCTGCGCGTTTTTGGGATTGTATCTTCCCAGCGAATCAGGATCGCCAAACGGCGTGTAGATGTCGGGATAGTAATCCACGCCGGAATACCACATATCGAGGCGCAATCCCACGTTTGCAATCAACCCCTCGAATTCCATCTTGTCCTGCACATAGGCCGCCGCTTCGAAAGGATGCGCGGTGTAGCGCTCGAGTTGCCGGCTCGACCGCACACTCAGAAAATTCGACACGTCAATGAGATAGGAGTTGATTTGGGCGCCGGCATTGAACAAGTGCGCGTGCGTCAATTGGCTGGTTAAGGCGCCGTCAAATGAGATGGTGCGCGTCTTCTCTTTCGTGAAAGTGTCGTATCCCGCTTGATAGTTGAGACGGTCCGGCGAATTGTTGTTCGGGTAGGAAATCGTGCCGACCACCCAATTGAAATCCACCGAGGGGGGAAGCACGTCGGGAACGGGAGTGGCGCCCACCCGATTGTTGGTGAAGAGAGAGTTGAGCTTCAATTCATAAAACGTGCTCGGGCTGAGGGCGTGGGTGAAACGCGCGCCAAGCTGGGTGTTGATTCGTTTCCGGCTGCGAACACCGGTGATGCGATCCCATAGCCAGCGCTGATAGCCGCCGACACTGTTGGCGCCGGGAAAAACGTTATCGTTCAAATGGGTGAAGCCGCCGCTCAAACGCAGCGTGGTGGCCGCGCCAATATCGGCGACCATATTGCCCATCGCTTGATACTCAGCATCAGGCTGTTCGGTGGGGAAAACCGGCATTTGCCGGTTGGAACGCAATGCCAGAAACATGCGCATGCGATTATTGATCGGCCCGCCGGTCGCCATTTCGAGAGAGTAATCGAGGTCGTTGCCATAGCTTCGCCCGAGGTCTCTGCGCGTTTGCTCCCAAAGAGCCTGGGCCACGGCCACTTGCACCAGCGTATCTCCCGCAAAACTACTGGTGAGCCCCGAGGCCATCGAACCGTAGTAGGGCTGCACTTGATCGGCGCTGGGATCTCCGGTCAGCCACACCTGGCGATCACGCAGCAGCCGCATGTAATCGTTGGCATTCGGATCGAATACGCTCGGCCCGAAATGTTTCCTTCCCGGCGCGCGCAGGCGTGATTCAAACCTCGAACGCCAGACTTGCGAATCACCCTCTTTCATTGAGATATTCACCACGCCGGATTGCGCATTGCCGTATTGCGCGCCGAATCCGCTGGTGATCACTTCAACCTCCTCGACGCCGCTCATAATCGGCAGAAACGCGGAGGAACGATCAAGCGGATTAACGATGCCCATGCCTTGCAGCATGTAATACTCTTCGCCCACACGCCCGCCGCGAAAGTGGCCGTCACTCACATCCGCGGCGAGACTGATGACGTCGCTGATGTCGCGGATGCCTGGCAGCGTTTGCACGTCGTCGAAGCGCACGATTGCGCTGGTGGCAGTTTTGTCCAGCTCAACATCGGGCCGGATGGCCTGCACGATCACCTCTTCGCCTTCCAGCACTTCTTCTCTAAGTTTGAAATCGATGGTGGTGGTGCGGCCGGCATTCACGATCACCTGCACGAACACGGTCGCCTCATAGCCAATCATGTTGGCGCGCAGCTCGTATTTGCCGGGCGGAACATTGAGAATGAAGTATTCGCCGTTGGCATCTGCCGCCGCTCCCATGCGCGTGCCGGTGATGAGAACATTTGCGCCGGGCAGGGGATTTCCACTTGCCGCTTCTGTAATCGTGCCGGCTATTTTACCGACATTTTGCGCAACAGCCGCATTCAGCCACAGAAATGTAGCCAGCACGGAAAGCTTAAGAAATAGCGGCAGGCGAGAGCGCCTATTTGGAGGTGGACTCCCATGATCTGCGACACAACACCAGAACCTTGTGTTTAACATTCTATCTCCCGTTGCCTAGACTACCGCTGCACATACGTCATCCGCACATCTTCGCTCTGGCTGTTTGACAATCTAAAAAATGCAGCCAAAACTGATTGAGGATTGCAGATTTCAATGACCAGACCCCAACCGTTTTTGAGCAATCGCGCTCATGATCATTCAGCCGTTCGATTTATGAACCTGGTTAACAAGACAATAAGACATTTCAATAATGGCAACACGAAACTTTTGACTGGCAAAATAGACTTGTGATCGGCAAAATTGCTGAGATTTCATGATATGGAATAGTGTAAGCCTGTTTGCCTGATCATCATTGGTTTCATACAGGCTAATTCACACGCAAAACAACCACGGACTTGGCGGGCACGACGATTTTGAGAAGATTATCCTTCAGCGTGGCCCGGGTGAAATCGGCGATCTTCACGTTCTCGGGTTGTGTGAATGTGTTGTGTGAATTCAATTTTGGCGCGGTCAGCATCTTGCCGGAGACGCGGGCTGCCTTCAAACCGCGCAACTCGCAATCCAGAGAAAAATCTTGGTGCGGATGCACATTGACAATGCTGATGTTGAGGCTGCCCTCTTGCGCGCGCGAGCACGAGACACTCAGCGCAGGCATGCTTTTGCCGTTGTGTTCGTAATTCTCCGTCTGCAACTCCGAGGGCAGGTAAAGTGCGTCCTGATGAACTTTGTAGAGATCGAAAACATGGTACGTCGGCGTCAAAATCATTTTCTCTTGATCTGTCAGAATCATCGCCTGCAGCACATTCACCGTCTGAGCAATGTTGGCCATTTGAACGCGATTGCCGTATTTGTGAAATAGGTTGAGCGACAGCGCCGCGGCAAAGGCATCGCGCAAGGTGTTCTGTTGATAAAGAAATCCAGGATTGGATCCCGGTTCGCCCTCGTGCCAAACGCCCCATTCATCCACCATCAAGCCAATGTGGTTTTCGGGGTCATATTGATCCATGATTTTGATGTGGCCGGCCAGCAGACCATCGAGCGCCAGACACGATTCGATCAAGGTGAAGTATTCACTTTCGTCGAACACGGTGGCGGATTTCTTCTTCTCCCAGGTTCCATTCACAAAATAATGGTGCAGCGAAAGTCCGCTCATTTGTTGTCGCGTGACTTTTTTCATCAATACTTCAGTCCAGTTAAAATCACCTCCGGCTGCGCCGCCGGCGATTTTGAAAAGACGATTGTCGCCATAGTTGCGGCAGTAGGTGGCGTACTGTTTATACAGATCGGCATAAAACTCGGCCGTCATGTTTCCGCCGCAGCCCCAATTTTCATTACCGACTCCCCAATACTTCACCTTCCACGGTTTGTCGCGGCCGTTTTTGCGCCGCAAATCCGCCATTGGACTGACGCCGTCGAACGTGATGTACTCCACCCATTTCGACATCTCTTCCACGCTGCCGCTGCCCACGTTGCCGCAGATGTAGGGCTCGGTTCCCAGTTGCTCGCACAGGTCCATGAACTCATGCGTACCAAAACTGTTATCCTCGGTTACGCCGCCCCAGTGCGTGTTAATCATTGTGGGACGCTGATCGCGCGGGCCGATGCCATCGCGCCAATGATATTCATCCGCAAAACAGCCGCCCGGCCAGCGCAGGTTGGGCACTTTGATGTGCTTCAATGCAGCGACGACATCATTGCGAACGCCGCGCGTGTTGGGAATGGGTGAGTCTTCGCCGACCCAAATGCCTTCGTAAATGCCGCGGCCGAGATGTTCACTGAACTGGCCATAAATGTGCCGGCTGATGGTAAATCTGCCGGAATCCGCGTGCACGACAAGTTTGTTTTTTGAAGTGTTCATGTTCGTCTGATTAAATGCAATGCCGGGAATGAGGCAGAGTAAAGCAAAAGCACTTGTTGAGATTTTCATTTGTTTTCACCGTGAGCATTTGCTGTACTGTCAATCGTTGTTGCTGTAAGATCGCTGGCGGACTGTGCCAGAGTGTTTAAATATTTTTCCAAATTGGTGTAGCCGTCGCCGTCGAAGTCGCCGTTGCGATCGTCGGGATTCGTGGGATCGAGGCCGTGGCGGCGTTCCCATTTGTCAGCCATGCCGTCGCGGTCCTGGTCTTGTCTCGCAGGCGCGGAATGCAGCACGGGCCAGCCACCAACCTGATCTTGTGAATCAATGAGGCCTAAACCGTTCTTGCCGAATTTTGCAGTTCCAGTGCGAACTTCCTCGACAATGCGCGCGTCAACCGTGTCGCGCTTGGGCAGAAGCGCACCGGCAGAAGCGAGCACCAATGCAAAAGCCTCTTCCGCAGAATGCGTCACAACCGGCGCAAACGGGTGTGGCGTGTTCACTTTACCCAGCGCGGCAAACTTGCCCTGCACACCCGCCCAATTGTCGGTCGTAACTTCGGGAAAGCCGTGTACAAAGTTGTCCGCAACGTACCATTTGCCTTTTTTATCGTACGGCTCAACAATGCGATTCTTCGTGTGACCGGTTGCCGGGCCGAATTTGTAATAGTTCGCAACGAGGTTGTGCTTGCCGGCCTCGCCGCCGTACGTGCTGTTCTCGCCCCAGTTGTAAATCACGTTGTTGCGAAAATCGACCAGCTCTTTCTCCGGGACGCCGTGGGTGCGGCTGCCGTTGAAGCGCGGGTTACGATTGGAGTTGTGCGCCAGGAGATTGTGATGGAACGTTGCGCCTTTGCCGCCCCAAATGCCGGCATAGCCATGCTTGCCTTTCCGATGATAAGAGTCATTCAGGCTCTCGCTGATCAAACACCATTGCACGGTGGCATTTTCATTGTCATAGAACGAAGCCACTTCGTCAATGCCCCAGCTCATCGAGCAATGATCGAGGATGATATTCCTTTGACCGAGGCACGAAACGGCATCTTCCTGCAGCCGGTTCACATCTCCCAGACGAATGCGAAGAAAACGGATGATGACATTGTCGGCGGCAATGACCAGCGGATGGTCTTTGAGGCAGATGCCGTCGCCCGGCGCAGTTTGCCCGGCAATGGTGAGGTCGCCATTCTTGATGCGCAGGGCTGAGCGCAGGGCAATGGTGCCGGAAACGTGAAAGACGATGGTTCTGGCGCCACGCGCCGTAACCGCCGCGCGCAAGCTTCCTGCTCCGCTGTCATTCAAATTGGTTACGGCGAGCACTCTGCCGCCGCGGCCGCCGCTGGTGAAACGGCCAAAACCCTCTGCGCCGGGAAAGGCCAACTGTTGAGCAAATGCCTCTACAACAATCAACACCAGCGAAATCAAGAGAACGAGAACGCGGGAATGCAATTTTCGCGAATGAACCAAGAGCAGAGGCGCGCAGCAGGATTGAATGGCGTTCGCAGTCAATTTGGGAAATCGCCTGGCTTTGTTTTTGTTTACCTTCGTGCGGGATTGGTTTTGCTCCACCCGCACCGTAATAACAACACACGTCACAGGCCGGCCTGTGGCAGATCCGGTCTGTGACGTGAGGGGATAGGTCAAATGACCCTATTTCATCAAGACCATTTTACGCGTTTGGTGGAATGTGCCGGCTTCCAGTTTGTAGAAATAAATTCCAGAGGGCACGTTCTTCGCATCCCACACAACATTGTGTTGGCCGGCCGGCAGTTTGCCGTTGACCAGCGTTGCGACTTTCTGTCCAAGCGCATTGTAAATCTCCAGCTTCACATCACCGGCTTTGGCAAGCGCGAAGGTGACACTGGTCGAAGGATTGAAGGGGTTGGGATAATTCTGATTCAATTGATAGGTTGCGATGGCCGCATGTGGCCTGTCCGCTACTTCCACATCAATGCCTTGTTCCCACTTCGCCTTCAGTTCCGGATACCAGTTCAGGTCGCCGGCAGGATAGCCCTTTTCCGCGCCGGTGTAGGCGGTTGACGAGGTTGGATAGGTTGCATCCAATTCGTCGCGATAGTACTCAATCGGGCGACGATCATAATCATCGGTAGTACGATTAAAAACAGCGCCCGGAGTGTTCTTTGAGCGGTTGCCGCCTGTCGGGCTTTCATACCAGCGCATCATGTTCGTCATCAGTCGCGGCGTGTTGCTCAGCGTGAGGTTGGTCATTCTAAAGGCATTC
>QEVD01000215.1 GCA_003576975.1 Candidatus Zhuqueibacterota bacterium | reverse complement strand
ACCACGTTCTATCGCGGCGCGAGTCCGAACGTGATCGAAACGGAAATCACCGATATTTTGGAAGAGCAGCTTTCCACGATTGAAGGCGTGAAGACCATCACTTCATCCAGCCAGGAGCAAGGCTCGGCAATCACCATCACGTTCGAACTGGATCGCGACGTCGATCAAGCCGCCAACGATGTGCGCGACCGCGTGGCGAGCGTGCGCGGCCTGCTGCCGCGCGAGGCTGATGATCCCATCATTCAAAAAATCGATGTGAATGCGCAGCCGATCATGTGGCTGGCATTGATCAGCGACCGGCACAACAACCTCGAATTAACCGATGCTGCCGAGCGCATTCTCAAAGAACGTTTGCTGCGTTTGGAAGGCGTCGGCTCGATTTTTATGGGCGGCGAACGGCGCTATGCCATGCGCGTGTGGTTGGATTCACAACGTATGGCGGCGCGCGGCTTGACCCCGCAGGATATCGAAAACGCCATTCGCCGCGAAAACGCGGAAATCCCTGCAGGCCGGGTGGAGGGCGAGAATCGCGAGTTTACCGTGCGCACGCGCGGTGATCTGGCCACACCGGAAGAATTTGCCGCGATCATCGTCAAGCAAAGCGGCGACGAGTTGGTTCGTTTGGGCGACGTTGCCGAGGTCGAGCTTGGCGCGCAAGATGAGCGCACTGCAGTGCGGTGGAGCGGCACGCCGACAACCGGCCTCGGTGTGGTCAAGCAAACACGCGCCAGCACGCTGCAAGTTGCTGAGACGGTGATTAATGCGCTGCCCGAGTTGGAAAAAAACTTGCCTCAGGGCATGAAAATCGATGTAGCTTATAACTCAGCGACCTTCATTCAAGAGTCTATTAATGAAGTGGCGGAGACGCTGCTCATTGCCTTCGGCCTGGTGGTGTTGGTGATTATCGCATTTCTCAAGAGTTTTCGCGCCACGCTGATTCCCACGTTTGCGATTCCGATTTCCATCATCGGCACGTTTGCCGTCTCATATTTTCTCGGCTACACCATCAACATCCTCTCGCTGCTGGCCTTGGTGCTCGCCATCGGCCTGGTGGTGGATGATGCCATCGTCATGCTCGAAAACATTTACCGCCATATGGAGATGGGCAAGACGCGCTGGCAGGCCGCGATTGATGGCGCGAGAGAAATTGGTTTTGCCGTGTTGGCAACTACGATTGCGCTCGTCGCCGTGTTCGTGCCGCTGGCGTTTCTCACCGGAAACATTGGCCGCCTCTTCAACGAGTTCGGCGTCACAGTTGCAGTGGCAGTGTTAATTTCCGGTTTCGTCGCGCTCACGTTGACGCCGATGTTGTCTTCGCGCATGCTGAAGCCGCTGCATCACGCGAGTAACAGTTGGGCCTCGCGTTCTTTCGATGCATTCTTTGACTGGCTCGAACGAACTTACAACAAAATTGTGCGCGGCGCGCTGCGACACCGCGGCTGGGTGGTGGCAATGGCCGTGCTGATGATTGCTTTGAGCGCGACGATTTTCATGTTCCTCCCCAGCGAACTCGTGCCCACCGAAGATCGTGGCGTAGGGTTTGGCATCGTCATCGCCCCTGAAGGCGCCACACTCGATTACACCGATCGCTACGTGCGGCAGGTCGAGAACATCATTCTGAACCTGCCTGAAACCCACGGCCTGTTCACGGCCACCGGCGTGGGCTTCGCCGGACCCGGCCGCGTGACCAATGCCTTTTTCTTCCTCAATTTGAAACCGGCAGACCAACGGGAAAAATCACAGCAGCAAATCGTACAGGAACTTTTCCCGCGGCTGTTTTCAATTCCCGGCGTGCTTGCGTTTGTGTTGAATCCGCCGAGCCTCGGTTCGGATTTTAACTTCACGCCCGTGGCTTACGTGCTGCAAGCGGATACCTACGAAGAATTGCAGAGCGCAGTGGGGGTGATGATGGCGCAGGCCTCGCAGCTCGGGTATCTCATCAATTTGGACAGCGATTTGCGCCTGAACAAGCCACAGCTTGAAATCACCATTGATCGCGAACGCGCTGCCCTGCTCGGCGTTTCGGTGACGGACATTGGCAGCACGCTCGAGACTTTTCTCGGCGGCCGCGTGGTCACTGATTTCAAGCGCGGCGCAAAGCAATATGACGTCATCGTGCAACTCCGGCCTGCTGATCGCGCCACGCCCAACACTATTGACGGCATTTACCTGCGCGGTGCGAATGGCCTGGTACAGCTTGCGAACGTTGTGAATGTGAAAGAAACGGTTGCACCGAAGGAGTTGAATCACTTCAATCGCGTGCGCTCGGCAACGATCACCGCCAGCATGGTTCCCGGCGTGAGCCTGGGTCAGGCATTGAATGATCTCGATCGCATCGCGGACGCCAACCTGCCGCCCACGATCAAACGTGATCTGACCGGCCAGTCGCGCGAGTTTCGCGAATCCAGCAGCGCGCTGTATTTCCTCTTCGCGTTTGCGGTGGTGTTTATCTATTTGGTGCTGGCCGCGCAATTCGAAAGCTTCATTCACCCGCTGACGATTTTGCTGTCGGTGCCGCTCGCCGTGGCCGGCGCGCTCGCAGCGCTTTTTGCCTTCGGTCAAACCATGAACATTTACTCGCAAATTGGTTTGATCATGTTGATTGGTTTGGTGACGAAGAATGCCATTCTGATCGTGGAGTTTGCCAATCAATTGCGGGAACGCGGCCAGCGCTTATTCGAGGCCGTGGCCGAGGCCGCAACGGTGCGGTTGCGCCCGATTCTCATGACGTCATTTGCGACCATCTTCGGCATTCTACCGATTGCCATCGGCCTCGGCGCGGGCGCAGAGTCGCGGCGGCCGCTGGGCATCGCGGTGGTCGGCGGCATGCTGCTTTCGACGTTCTTGACATTGATTTTGGTGCCGGTGGTTTACACGCTGCTGGCGCGGTTCACAAAGGTGGAAGTTGCATCGTCCAACGGCAATGAGCCGGTCGCTGCGCATGCGCGTGAAGGAAATGTCGTGGGCGTTGACCAATAAGTGAGGTTTGCTCGCGGCAAAATTTTTGAACACGGAGTGGTCAAGCTAATGCTCGGTTTTCAAGCTTCATTCTTTCAGGAAAGGCTCATATGAAATCCCTCATTGCCCACCTTTTGTGTCTGTTGTTTCCGGTGCTGGCCTTCAGCCAGGAAATGGTCAAAGTAAACATTCTCGAAGTGTATGATAAAATCCCCGCGCCGCCGGCGGATGCCCAAGCGGCGCATAGCCGCCTGGTGTGTGTAGTTGAAAACGGTTTCGAACGTTGCGAGGCGAAAAAGTTCTACCAGGCCACCGCGGACGCCCTCGCGGCGCTCGAACAGCAAATCACCAAAACCAATGCTGCGCTGGCGCAACCGGGCGTCGATGCCATCAAGCAAATCGACCCGCAGGAAATGCAAAAGAAGATTGAAGCCATGAGTCCGGAGGAAAAAATCCAATTCGCCATGCAAATGAGCCAAATGGCGCTGGGCATGCAAAACGTGCAGCCGGAATCGGAAGAAGTTCAGGAAGCGTTGGCGGCATTCGGCGAGGTTAGCGTTGCAGTCAACAGCGAATACACCAATCCCGATGACGTTGCCAAGAAAAAAACGCAAATGGATGCCGAGCGCCAGCGCAAGCACGAGGAGATTGATACCTGGGCAAGAGCCGAACACGCCAAGATTCCGCAAGTGGCCGGAGGCCCCGGCGTCGGCATGATCCCGGAACCCAAAGCCGCGCACGCGCTCAGGATCAGCACGGTGGAAAAACACCTCGCCGTTGATAACGAGTATTTGACCGCGTTGCAAAAATGGTGGCTGGAGGAAATCAAAAAACAGAAAACGCGCTTCACGCCGTTTCAACAGAAATTGGCAGCGGTGGATTATGGCGAGCAAGCGAACAGTACTGTTCACAAGCAAACGTTGGTACAGGGACAAAGCATGATGTTCAGCGCCGCTGCGGCGCTCGCGCAATTCTCCCGTGACGTTTCAGAAAGCGTCGGCAGGCGTTGGCAGGATAAATTGAAATTGGAGAAGGAAAAGCCGTAGCATGAAACCGAGGCCGGCGTTCCATTGCGTGTAAGCTGAAGGAGAAAAGCGTGGCCTGGATTTATCTCTTCATCGCCGGCCTGTTCGAAGTGGGTTGGGCGATCGGATTGAAATACACCGCCGGCTTCACCAAGCTTTGGCCGAGCGTGCTTACAGTTTTTGCGATGATCGCGAGTTTTTTCCTGCTGGCGCAAGCGCTGAAAACGATTCCCGTGGGCACTGGCTACGCGGTGTGGACCGGCATTGGCGCGGCCGGCACGGCGATTTTGGGCATGTTTTTGTTCCATGAATCACGCGAGACGCTGCGCCTGCTTTGCCTGGGATTGATCGTGGCAGGCATTGTGGGATTGAAGATCGTTTCGACGGAATAGAAAGGACTGGCAACTGATATGGCCGTTCGCGAAATCTGGACATTCTTCTACGGTTCCTACATGAACATCGACGTACTCAAGGAAGTCGATCTCACGCCGGAGCGCTGGGAAGTTGCCAAATTGTACGGTTTCGATATCCGCATTCAGCCGCGCGCGAATTTGATTCGCTCGGACCAACATTGTGTCTATGGCATCATCGCGGCGGCGACGCATGAGGAATTGCAGCGTTTGTATGCGCATGCGCAGGGCGTTTTGGGAGAAGTCTATCTTCCCGAGGCCGTCTTAATCGAAACCCTGGACGGCAAGTGGCTGCCGGCGCTGTGTTACATTTGCCCGGAGATGCAACCCCGGCCTGCTGCCGAGGATTATCTCGATCGCATCATCCAGCCCGCCAAAGCATTGGGTTTCCCGCAGTGGTATATCGCACGGCTCGAAAGTTTTAGATCATGATATTTCTGTTTGAATAAAGATGGATAATCTCACGCATAGCCTCACCGGGGCTCTTGCCGCGAAAGCACTTGAAGTCACGCGGCCAAACTATGTCGAAGATCCACGGGACCGGCGCTCGGCGTTTTGGCTGCTGGTCGTTTCCGCGAATATGCCGGATCTTGACGTCGTGCTTGGCCTGGTCGATGATCCCATCTTCGCGATGCAACATCATCGCGGACTGACGCATTCATTTTTATTTGCGCCGGTGTTTGCGCTGCTGCCGGCTTCGTTGTTTTATTTTTGGAAGAAGCTCAAACCCTTCAAAACCGCATGGCTCCTGGCGTTGCTCGGAACCGTGGTGCATATCTTTTTTGATTTGATTACCGCCTACGGCACCCAGATTTTTTCTCCCTTCTCGCAAACGCGGCATGCCCTGGATTGGATGTTCATCATCGATCCCTTTTTCACCGGCATTCTGGTATTGACGCTGCTGCTCGCCAAATTTTGGGCAAAGCCGCGCAGAAAGCTGATTCTCGGCGGCGCTGCGCTCGTTGTGTTTTATCTCGGCGCGGAGATGGTCAATCACAATCTTGCCAAACAGCGCATGGCAACGGCGTTGCAACGACAAGGCATTGCGGCAACGAATATCTCGGCATTGCCGCAGCCGCTCAACATTTTTCGCTGGATGGGCATCGCGCGAACACCTAACGGTGTGGCGCAAGCTTACTTTTCGAATCTGCAAACGGACGAATTGTCTGTGATGGTGTATGAAAACGCTGAAGACGAATTCGCCGGACGCGCCCGGCAAACGCCCGAGAGCCGCTGGTACTTGCAATTCGCGCGCTACCCCTGGATTCACACCGAAGAACGCGAAGGCCGCAACGTCGTCGAGATACGCGATCTGCAATTCATGATTGACAAGGGCATCACCCAAGCGCTCGGCTTTCCGGAGCGGTCGCTGCCGTTTATTCTGCGGTATAGTTTTTCACCGAACGGCAATCCGCAGGAAACAGAATTCAACAACGAAAGCCTGCCGCAACAAAGTTTCTCAAAGTGAACAAGCGATCACGAGAAATTTTTTTAATGGATCAAAAAAGCATTTCAATGACGCCGGGCGATTTGCCGCCACGTGAGGCCTCACGCTTGCTGTTGAGCATTGTTGCGCCGCGGCCGATTGCCTGGGTTTCGTCGATGGGCGCTGATGGTTCGCTCAATCTCGCGCCGTTTTCGTTTTTTACGGCTGTGGCTGCCAATCCCCCGACAGTGATGGTTGCCGTCGGCGCGCGCAAAGGCCGGCCCAAAGACACGCTGCGCAACGTGCAAGAAACCGGCGAGTTCGTGATTCACATTGTTGATGAAACACTCGCCGAAGCGATGAATCTGACCTCGGGCGAGTGGGAATATGGCGTCAATGAGTTTGAACTGGCAGCTCTGGAAACGATCCCCTCAATTGAAGTAAAACCGCCGCGCGTAGCTGCCGCGCCAGTGGCGCTGGAAGCAAAACTCGCGCAAATCGTTCCGGTGGAGGGCACAACCTCAACGCTGATTCTCGGCAGAATCGTGCGCTATCACCTGCGCGCGGATTTGTTGCGGTCCGACGGTTTGATCGATGCTACGTTACTGCAGCCGATCACTCGTCTGGGCGGCGCAGAATACGCGACGATTGGCCGGGTGTTTGAAATGAGCCGGCCGCAAACAAATAAATAAATAAAGCCAGACTTGGACACAAACCCTTTTGAACAACATCGTGGCCTCCAAGTCTGGCTTTGCCCCTCTTTTAGGAACATATCACATGAGCATCCTCGGCCTACATCACATCACCCTCGTCTGTTCCGACGCGCAACGCACGGTGGATTTTTACACGAAAGTTCTGGGCCAGCGTTTTGTGAAGCGTACGGTGAATTTCGACGATCCCGGCAGTTATCATTTGTACTTCGGTGATGAAACCGGAAAGCCAGGCACCGCGATTACGTTTTTCGAATGGCCGTTTGCTCCCAAAGGCGCGGCGGGCATCGGCGGCACGCATCATTTCGCGTTGAGCGTGAAGGATCGCGCCGGCTTGTTGCAATGGAAGCGGCGTCTCAGCGATCTTGGCATTCGCGTGACCGGGCCGTTTCCTCGCAATTATTTTGAATCGATTTATTTTCGTGATCCCGACGGCGTGCTGCTTGAAATCGCGACGCAAGGCCCGGGCTGGGCGATCGATGAAGCGCCGGACAAGCTCGGCATGGAATTTCGCGAGCCGCCGTTGGATATGCGCAAAGGCCAGCGCGACGAAGCACGCATTCAAGCCGAGACCTGGCCGGAGCCGGTGCCGGCGATCACCAAAGACATGGCGTTGCACCAGGGCATGCACCACATCTCGGCGATTAGCTCGGATATCGAAGCCACGCATGCGTTTTTTGGCGACCTGCTCGGCATGCGCCGCGTAAAGATGACAGCAGATTTTGATGACATCAAAACGGCGCATTGGTACTGGGGCGTGGGCGAGGGCAAGCCCGGAACAATAATCACCTATTTCCAATTCGACCCGAAAACCGCGCGCCGCGTGCGGATGGGTGCCGGACAAACGCATCATTTTGCGCTGGCGGTGGCGGATGAAACCACGCAGCTCGAATGGCGCGAGAAAATTGTGAGAAACTATATCCGGGTTTCACCAGTGCGAGATCGCGTCTATTTCAAGAGTATCTACACCAATGATCCCGACGGCCACATCGTCGAGCTGGCAACACTGGGTCCGGGCTTTCCAGTTGACGAACCGATTTCTGAACTTGGGAAAAATTTGAAACTGCCACCGTGGCTGGAATCACAGCGCAATGAGATCGAACGTAATTTGAAGCCGCTTGAGGTGCCAGAGTGGGAGGAATTTGAAGATTGAAGAGGGAGGATAGAGAATTGTGCAAGGCACGATACAAGCTTTCTCCCGAATTGTCAGACGAATCTTGTGAAGTATTAAGCGCAACGCCAAGCACTTCACAAGATTCCTGCGGAATGACAAAGCAAAATACTCATACAAGTTAAGGCAACACTGCGCTAGCTCATGACAAAACATTTTCATTAAATTGAATAGTCGGACAAGGACACAACGATGACGAATCCCCATCAAGGCCAGCCGGTGCGCACGGTCGGCGCGTCGCTCGATTCCGCCAAAGCTGCCATGATCATGATTCACGGCCGCGGCGCAACGGCTGAGAGCATTCTCACGCTGGCCGAAGAATTCGAGCAACCTGACTTTGTTTATCTCGCGCCCCAGGCCGCGGGATTCACGTGGTATCCCAATCGCTTTCTTGCGCCGCTGGCGAGCAATGAACCGTGGCTTTCTTCGGCACTGGCTGCGATTGCAGAAATATTTTCGCAGCTCGCGCAAGCCGGCATTCCCGCGGAGCGTACGATGCTGCTGGGCTTCTCGCAGGGCGCGTGTCTTGCGCTGGAATTTGCCGCGCGCAACGCGAAGCGCTATGCCGGCCTGGTCGGCTTGAGCGGCGGCTTGATCGGCCCGGATGATGCGCCG
>QEVD01000214.1 GCA_003576975.1 Candidatus Zhuqueibacterota bacterium | reverse complement strand
GAATTGCAGGCGCTGGGACATCGCTTTCGATCACACACAGATACCGAAGTCATTGTGCACGGCTATGAAGAGTATGGCGTCGATATTATTTCGCGTTTGCGCGGCATGTTTGCGTTCGCCCTTTATGATTGCCGGCGGCAGCAACTGCTGCTCGCGCGTGATCGTGTCGGTATCAAACCGTTATATCATACCACGAGCGGCGGTACTCTTTTGTTTGCCTCAGAAATCAAATCACTTCTGGCAATGCCGGGAGTCGAGAAGCAGCTTGATCTGCAAGCGCTGCGTGAGTATCTGGCCTTTGGCAAAGTCTACAACCCCAAAACCATGTTTCGCGGCATTATGAAATTGCCGGCAGCGCATTTTATGTTGATCAAGAGTTCCGGGGAAACTGAGGTGCAGCGCTATTGGTCGCCCTATCAGCGGCGTTTTCCGCTGGCGCCGGCGTCAAATGAAAATGAATATCGCGAGACTCTGTTTGACCTGCTGCAGGAATCGGTGCGGCTGCGCATGCGCAGCGATGTTCCAGTGGGCGTGTTTTTGAGCGGCGGAGTAGACTCCACGGCAAATGTTGCGTTAATGTCGCGCGTGCAGGGAAGCAAGGTACACACGTTTACTGCCGGGTTTCAGGGGCAGCAAGCCTATGACGAACGCAGCCACGCCCGTGCGGCAGCCCGGCATTTCAAAACCGAGCATCATGAGATCGAGATTACGCCGCGCCATCTCTTGGAGGTATTGCCGGAGCTGGCCTTTTATCTCGATGAACCGGTCGCAGATGCCACCACCATTCCGATCTACTTTGTTTCGCAACTAGCGCGACGCAATGGCGCGATTGTGATTCTCAATGGCGACGGCAGCGATGAGCTGTTTTGCGGTTACAACAAATACATGCAGTATCTGCAGCTGCAACCCTATTGGCGCGGATTCAACAGCCTGCCACGTTTTATCAAGACAGCAGTGGCGCAGACGAGCCAACGCATGGGCGTAAACGGCGTTGCCGGCGACATGTTGGAACGCGCTTCCCACGAAGTCGAGCTTTATGTCGGTGCGACCGGCGCCCTCAAGGGTACGCCGGCGTTTCAAGAGATTTTGAATGGCAAGGCAGAGGTTTATCGCGCCGTCGCAGAAGGCCGCCAGCAGTTTGAGGCCGAACGCCGCAGCGCGGATTATTGCGAATGGCTGTCGTATTGGGGTCTGCGCTCGGAAGTCGAGCATGTTTTTTTGTATCGCGCCGATCGCATGGGCATGGCCAATTCCATTGAGATTCGCGTGCCGTTTCTCGATCACCATCTGGTGGAATTCGCCCTGCAAATGCCGCAGCAGCTCAAATACAAAAATGGCGAGAAGAAATATATTCTCAAACAAGCGCTCGCCGGCACGGTGCCGGATGAGTTTTTGTACCGCAAAAAACAGGGCTTTTGTGTGCCGCTGCGGGAATGGGCCGGCAGCATAATGCATGAAAAAATTTTTACCGTGTTGCCGCGTTTGCAATCCGACTGGGGGGGATTGAGTCCGGATTTTTTGAATGCGATGCGCGCACGCTTGCAGGAATCAAAGGATCAGGGTTTTTTAAGTTGGAATTTGTATACGCTGGCAACGTGGTATGAACGTTGGTTTAATTGAAGCATGATATACGTTTTGATATCGGCGCTCAAATATTTGCGCCGTGCGGTTTCACAGATGCTGAAAGCGGAACTCCGTGAAGCGGGGCGTGCCTGGTTGAATTTTTTTCTGGTGCTGCCTCATGTGGTCTTGTTGTTGCGCCCGGCACGCAAGCGTTGTCCACTTTGCGGCTGGCGCGGCGCGCATTTTCTACCCAAGCTGGGAACGGATTGGAAGATCACCTCGGGCCACACGTGTCCGAAATGTTCGAGCGACAAACGCTACCGCACCTACGCCTTAGCGTTGCAACGCTGGTTGCCGGCCTCCGGCAAGTCCCTGCGCATCTTGGAAGTGGCCGGTACCGAGTATTCCGAGCGGCTGTTTGCGCATCTGCCCAATCGTTTCTATGTGCCGGCCGATCTCGCGTATCGCACCGCCAAAGTCAAAACCGATGTGGTTTGGCTGGCCTTTGCCGATCAATCATTCGATTTTGTGTTGTGCTCGCATGTGTTGGAACATGTGAGGGAGGATGGGCAGGCTATGCGTGAATTGCATCGCGTGTTGCGTGACAACGGACAAGCCTTGCTGCAAGTGCCCATGGATCACAAGCTGGCTCAAACGATTGAGTACGATGCCCCCAATCCGGCAGAAAGCGATCATGTGCGCCGCTACGGCAGGGACTACCGTGAGCGCTTGCAAGCCGCAGGTTTTACGGTGAAGCCGGTAAACCTGTGGAAGAATGCTGAAGAGCTGCAAAATTGCGGCGGCAACGACGAAGAACTCTACTTTTGTTTTAAACCAGCCACCAATGGTCGTCATTCTCACCAACATTCCCACGCCGTATCGCATTCCGCTGTTTAATCGAGTTGCTGCTGAGCTTGCGGCGCAGCAACAACGCCTTCATGTTTTGTTCGCCATGCCGACGTATCACCGCCGGCAATGGGAAAATGTGCTTGCGGAAGCGCAGTTTGATTACACGGTGATGAATTTACCGGCACTGCCGTTTAGTCATGAACATGTGGTCGCGATACCGCAAGGGTTCTCAAAAAAACTGAACGCGTTGCAGGCAAAATGCCTGGTGGTGGGAGGGTTTAATTTGATGGCCATGTTGGGCGCCCGATATGCGTTACGCCATCGTATTCCTTATCTCATTTGGTCCGGCGAAACCAAGCGCGAGGCCTCACAGCGTCGCGGCCGGCGGTTGCGTACCTGGCTGCGGCGGCCGTTGATACAGCATGCCACCGGTTTCATTGCTTACGGTACACAGGCGCAAGAATATTTGCGGGCATTCGGCGCCTCGCAAAACAAAATCCATGTTGCAATCAATTGTGTCGATACCGATTTCTTTCAGCAGCACAGTTCCGGCAATCGCCGGCAAATACGAACACGGACTGAAGGTCAAACACGGCTGTTGTTCGTCGGCCATTTGCAGCGCCGCAAAGGCTTGGAGTTTTTGTTGCAAGCTCTGGCGCATTGCCAGTTGCAAAACGTAAGCCTTGATGTTGTCGGAGATGGTCCGGAGCGTGACTCCTGCCAACGTTTAGCGGCCAGGCTCAATTTGAGCAATGTGAGGTTTCACGGTTTCAAACAAAAAGAGGATTTGCCGAAACACTATGCTGCCGCCGATGTCTTTGTATTTCCTTCGGTGCAAGAAATTTTTGGTCTCGTCATGGTGGAAGCGGCAGCTGCGGCCTTGCCCATCATCGCCTCGGAATTTGCGGGCGGCGCACATGATGTTGTAGAACATGGCAAAAACGGCTACCTCGTCGATCCTACCAATGTGGCTAATTTAGCCAAATACATTAAAGAGCTTGCCGAAGATCCGGCCAAGCGCCAACGGATGGGCGAACAGTCGTTCCTCAAAGTCAAAGAGTCAGTCAATCTTCAGAAAAGTTCACAAGGTTTCGTGCAGGCGATTTTGAGTTGTCTGCCGGGAGTCTTTAGTCATACACCCTTGCCATTAACATCATATCCTTTGTCATTTCGCCCCTGTGGAATCTTGTGAAAATTCAACCTTACCAGCATACTTCACAGGATTCCTTCGGAATGACGTGCAAAGTAATTCTTGCAAGAACACTGTATTCCCTTGATTAATGGCCATGATTCGCAAACCCCACATTCTCATTTACGCGCCCACGCCGCCGCCGTATGCCGGACCGGAAGTGGCGACCGGCCTTTTGTTGGAAGCGATCACCGGGGAACACATCCGGGTGACGCATGTGCGCAGCAATATTCGCGCAGAAAATGGTAAGAAAGGGGTGTTCGATCTCGAAGGCATCATCGGTTTTCTCAAGGTCTATGTGGATTTTTTACGCGCGCTGTGGCGCACTCGGCCGGATAAAGTTTATTTTTTGCTGTCCTCCGGCAAAGTAGGATTGCTGCGCGACACAGTCATCATTTTCACTGCGAAACTTTTGGGCAAACGCGCCATTGCGCATTATCGCGGCGGGAGCTTTCGCAGCTTGTATGAGCAGTACGGCAAGCATTTTTGCTGGCTGATCCGCCACGCATTAAAGCGTGTAGATGCCGTGATCGTGCAGGCTGAAATTCTCAAAAATCTTTTTGCGGAATTGGTTCCCGGGCAACGCTTGCATGTGTTGTATAATGGTTTGCCGTTAAACGGTTATTACAGCCCGCATCTATCTGCGCAAAAACCATTTACACTTTTGTTCATGGGGCACGTGGCTTTTTCCAAGGGGTTTTACGAATTGGTGCTGGCGTATCAGCAATTGCGCCAACGCCACCCGGTGCGGCTGCTGTTTGCCGGCGAGAAACGCTTTGCCGGCGATCGCCGCAAAGCGATTAGCGCATTTTTGTCCGGACAGGCGCGGATATTTTTTGACGAAAATTCCGAGCATATCGAACGCGTCATCTCGGATTTTGTCGAACAGCCCGAACAACACAACGCCGAATACCTGGGCGTCATCTCGGGCGAGGCAAAAACGCGTGCTTTTGCCGAAGCCGATGTTTTTGTGCTGCCGTCGTACACCGAGGGGTTTTCCATGTCTGTGTTGGAAGCCATGGCACATGGCCTTCCGGTGGTGGTGACGCCGGTGGGCGCACTGCCGGAGGTCATTATAGAAGGCGTGAACGGCATTTTCACGCAACCGGGAAACAGCGAGGATTTGGCGGAAAAACTCGATATGCTCATTCGCGATCGCGGCAAAGCGCGGGCAATGGGCGCCCAAAATGCCAAATATGCCGCGGAACGCTTTGACCTCGCATGCGTCGCTCGGCAATTCGAGGAGATTTTGTGGCGGGTGTAGATTGGGAGCCGTGGCTTATTGAATTCATAGGTTGCCAGATGTGCGGGAGGTTCCGTGCTCCTAACGCATTGCCCTCTTGAAAATTAATGCCCAGCGTTAGTTGTCATTTGTAAAGAATCTTGTGAAAATTCCGGCCTGGACGCAAACTTCACAAGATTCACCTTGAATGACAAATACGCAAACTTCACAAGATTCACCTTGAATGACAAATTGAGGTAGTATAATGAACTAAGGTGGCAGTGTACTAGAAAGCCTAGTTGAGAGAATCATGTTGCAGCGTATCGTTATAGCCTTCTTTGCCTTTTTTCTCACCAGCCGTTTCTTTTCAGAGGTTTTGGGCATATTGCCCAAATGGGTTGATATCCTCGATCTTCCGTTCATCGTGTTTCTCGGCGTCGCCGGGCTATTGCGGTATGCTCACCCCGAGGTTGACTTGCGAACCCACCGTGTTCTGGTGCGCACCATTTTTGCCGTGACCTTGATCATTCTAACCTCAGCTTTCATGAACTCGCGGGATTTGCTGGCGCCGGCTGCGGTTTTGTTTGCTATTGGTTTTTTGCAGGGGCCGATACTCTTTATTGTGCTCAACAAGATCGTGGAAGACGTCGGCGTTCTGGCGCACCAGGTACGACAGCTCTTTCTGGTTTTGCTGGCCATCAATATTGCCGTGGTCGTTTTTATCAATGTACCACAGTTCATCGCCACACAAAATCCCGATGTCGTTTCGGGCACCTATGGCCTCAATGCGTATCAATTTTCGACGTTGCTGGTCATTTGTGGCGGTCTGCTGTTGGGCGAGGAAGAGTTTCGCAAGCGCGGTAAACTGCGCTTGATTATGGGCCAAACAGCCGTCCTGGTTATTTTTTATCTGCTGCAGTATCGCGCGGCTGTGCCTATTTTTTTGTTGGCGATCATCGTGATGCTGGGCGCTCTCTACGGCAAGCCGGTGCTGAAAGTGCTGATCACCAGCGTGTTTATTATTGCCATCTCTGCGACCACCATATCTTATATCTTGTTGCAGGCGCAGGACGAAACCAATCTCAAGTATGGCGATTGGGAAAAAATTGTGGCGAATCCCACCGCATTCCTGCAATATGGAAAGTTTCAATCCTATACCCAGACGCTCAAGTTGTTCGATGATCGGCCCATGGCGGCACTGGCGGGCGTCGGCCCAGGAAATTATTTGAGCCGGGCTTATTACACGTTCAGCTATGAGTTGGCCGGAAGCAAAGGCAAAGGCGTGGGAGATTTGATCGAGCGGCTTTTTGGCTTATCCGGCCCGCGCTTTACGAAAGTCAGCGAGACTTATGTCGGACACTTTCGCAGCCAGGCGGTTTTGGGCAGCTATCAGCTCTCCAATCCGCACTCCAGCTTTTTGGCGCCGGTGGCTGAGATTGGTGTGCTCGGCGGCTTGATCATCATCGGAATTTATCTCTTTATGACGATCAAATCGTTCAAGCTTTTGCGGCAAGCGAAAGAGATCGCCCCCGAGTTTTTGCCGTTGGCAACGGCATTGGTTGCCGGCTCGGTTTATTTGTTCGGGCTGGCCTTTCTCGATAACTATTGGGAAATGTCGCGCGCCACGCTGCCGGTGTGGCTGCTGTTTTGGGGCACGAGTGCAGGCGTGCAAGTCAAGCGCAATGAGCTTGAGGGCGAGGGGCATATCGAACTTGTCGCGTTGCCGGCGGTCGCGGCAAATGCCGAGAGTATGAATTAAACACGTGGATAGTGGGATTTTTGGATTAATGGATTGATGAAACCAACAATCCAACGATCCCTCAATCCCTCAATCCCTCCAACCAATTTTAGACTATGTGTGGTATTGCCGGCATCGTTGGTCAAGCTGATCAACAACTCATTTACAATATGACAGCCGCGTTGGCGCATCGCGGCCCGGATGATTCCGGAGTGCATGTGCTGGCGGAAGACGGCGTTGCGCTGGGCCATCGCCGCTTGAGCATCATCGATCTCAGCGCCGCCGGCCATCAACCCATGACCAATCCTGCCGGCCATCTCACGATTGTCTATAACGGTGAGCTTTACAATTTTCGCGAGTTGCGCGCAGAATTGCAGCAGAAGGGATATACGTTTCGTTCCAACTGCGATACCGAAGTTCTTTTGTGCGCCTATGAAGCGTGGGGATCGCGCTGTCTCAACAAGTTCATTGGCATGTTTGCATTTGCGATTTGGGATGCCAAAAATAAAACCCTCTTTGCGGCGCGCGATCAACTCGGCATCAAGCCGTTTTACTATGCCCTCACCAACGGCAGATTTGTTTTTGCCTCGGAACTAAAAGCGCTTTTGCATGCGCCGGGATTGCGGCGCGAGATCGACATTGACGCGATTCACAGCATTCTTTTGTTTTTGTGGATTCCCGATCCCAAAACGATTTTTCAAAACATACTGAAATTACCTGCCGGCCATTATTTGGAGTATCATCAAGGCAAACTCAAACTCGAGCGCTACTGGGAAATTCCCACAGCCCACACCGACTCGCGGCCAGAAAGTTATTATGTTGAAGGTTTGCGCGAGCAATTGCAGCAGGCGGTGCAACGGCAAATGATCAGCGATGTTCCGGTGGGCGCGTTTCTCAGTGGCGGGTTGGATTCGAGCGCCATCGTCGGGCTGGCGCGCGAGCAGAACAATGGCGCATTCTCAACCTACACCATCAAATTCAGCGAAGAGGACAGCCGGCTGGAGGCCATGCCGGATGATGCCAAATATGCCCGTCTCATCGCGCAGCGCTTCGGCACGGAACACCATGAAATTAACATTGCGCCGAATTTGGTGGATTTGCTGCCGAAAATCCTGTGGCATCTCGATGAGCCGATTGCCGATCCGGCTGCGATCAATACGTATGTGATTGCAAAAGCTGCTAAGGAATCCGGCACCACCGTCCTGCTGAATGGCATGGGCGGGGATGAGATCTTCGCTGGCTATCGCAAGCATCTTGCGTCGATGCTGGCGATCACTTATCGCCGCATTCCGCGGTTTCTGCGCAAGGCCCTGGTCGAGAGCTTCGTGCACTTCGCGCCAGTGACGTTTTCACAGCGCGGCTGGCGCACGGCGCGCTGGGCCAAGCGATTCATTAAAAGCGCGGGCTACGATCCGGTCAACAGCTTCATCGGCAGTTATTCTTATTATGATGAAACAGAGTTTCAGCAACTGCTGGCGCCGGAGTTTTACACGCCGCGCGATCAGACGTATCCTTTGCGGCGGCATTTTGATTACTTCAGCCAGGCCGGCGAACTCGAGTATCTCAATCAAATGTGCTTTGTGGACAGCAAGATGTTTTTGCCCAGTTTGAATTTGATGTATTCCGATAAGGCCACGATGGCCGCCGGAGTCGAAGGCCGGCCGCCGCTGGTTGATCACAAAGTCGTTGAGTTTGCGTTCAGCATTCCGGCCAAATACAAGATTCACGGGCTGCAATCGAAGTATATTTTCAAGAAAGCCATGGAAACGTTGTTGCCGCATGAAGTGATTCATCGGCCCAAAGCGCCTTTTGGCGCGCCGCTGCGCTCATGGGTCAAGAATGGGCTGGGGCTGCTGATGAGGGATTTGCTGAGTACGGAGCGCATCAAGCGCCGCGGCTATCTCAATCCTGCCTACGTTCAGAAAATTATTGCAGACGATCGCGCCGGGCAGCAGGATAATGCGCATCGCATTTGGGCGCTACTCACGCTCGAGATGTGGTTTCAGATTTTTCTTGATGACAAGGCATGAAGGCGCTTCCCCGAAGTTTTAAGATTGCTGCGCGCGGGAAATGGTGAGAAGAATGCGCATCCGGGTGTTCAAGAAGGGTGGCATCGAAACGGGACGGTTTTTCTCGAGCGGAAGATGTAAAGATGATGATCAAAGGTAAAGGCATCGACGATCTTTTGCTTTTCCATAAGGGCGAAGCTTGTGCAATCAACCAAGCTGAAATCCTGGTCATGGTATTCATTCAAAATCTCCCACGCCCTCTCGAGATTTTGAGCGCTCACGGGCTGAGGAGGAATGAGGTTGCTTCTCATCGAATCCCAGAATTTTCGAGCAGCAATTTTGCCCAGCCTGTGGTGAATCAACGACCAAGTCTCCACAAAGACATACTCAGAGGTCACAAAGAATCCGGGTTTGAAATGTGAAGCGTAATAAGCCTTCGCCCGCGCATGATGTTCGTCGTCCTCATCAGCCAGCGCATAAAAGGCGCCGGTGTCAACGAAGATGCTCATGAGCTATCGCCTCGCCGAGATAAGCATCATGATTTTCGGATACGTCGGTTGCGCCGCTGCTGCCCAGACCAACGATCGACATGAAATCCGGCTGTTCTGTCTTTGTCGCCGGAGTCAATTCGTCAAGATATCTTTTCACCAAATGCGAGATCAATTCATCAAGGGAAATTTGCCTTTTGCGTGATTCCTCGGCGAGCGCATTGACTTGGAAAGTGTCGAGGCTGAGGTTGGCGGTAATTGTTTCCATATTTTCACCTCGGTTATTCGAAGGTCATTGTTTTTCGTTTTGTTTGACAAGTGATTGTGGAAAACAATAGGCATTTTATTAAAAAACGACAAGAGAAAATTTATACAAGATCTTCATGAAACAAATCCTCCAAAACTTCAAAACCGGGGAATTGAAAGTCGAAGACTTGCCGGCGCCGATGCTGCGGCCGGATGGTGTGCTGGTGCGCACGCGGTTTTCCTTGATTAGCGCGGGCACCGAGCGCTCAACCGTGGAAGTCGCTCAAAGCAGCTTGCTGGGCAAGGCGCAAAAGCGTCCGGATCTCGTGCGCCAAACCCTCGACAATGTGCGGCGCGACGGCGTGCGCGCGACTTATGAAAAAGTTATGAGCCGGTTGTCAACCTTAAAGACGTTAGGCTACTCCAGCGCCGGTGAAGTCGTTGAAAGCGATTGCCCGGAACTTTTCAAGGCAGGCGATCGCGTCGCGTGCGCCGGCGGTGAATACGCCCATCACGCGGAATACGTCTTCGTCCCGAAAAATCTTTGCGCGCCGATTCCCGACAATGTTAGCTATGAAGAAGCAGCTTACACCACGCTCGGCGCCATTGCCTTGCAGGGTGTACGCCAGGCTGATCCGCAAATCGGTGATTGGGTTTTGGTGCTGGGTTTGGGTTTGCTCGGCCAGCTCACAGTACAAATTCTGGAAGCGAACGGCTGCAATGTCGTCGGCATTGATCTCAGCGCCGAGCATGTCGCACGCGCGTTGCAATCCGGCGCAACCGCGGCTTTCCAGCGGCACACGGTGAATCTTGAAGAAAAGCTGCGCGATCTCACCGGCGGGCATGGCTTTGATGCGTGCCTGATCACCGCAGCCACCAAAAGCAATGATCCGATTGAATTGAGCGGCCGCCTGGCGCGCAAGAAGGGCAGGATCGTGATTGTCGGCCTGGTGAATCTCGATATTCCGCGCAGCCCGTTTTATGAGAAAGAGCTTGAGGTGCGCATGTCGTGCAGCTACGGCCCGGGACGTTATGACGCGCGTTACGAGGCCGAAGGCATTGACTATCCTTATGCGTATGTGCGCTGGACGGAAAACCGAAATCTTTCCGCTTTTCTGCAACTGGTGGCCAAAGGCAAAGTGAAGGTCAACAACCTCACCACGCATCGTTTTCCCGTCGCAGGAAAAATATTTGGGCGTTCTGCTGGAATATGCCGCAAGCAACGGCAAGCTTACGCGCAAAGTTTCCCGCGCGCCTGAGGCTCAAATCCCGGCGACCTCAGTGGGCCGGCGCATCGGATTCATCGGCGCGGGCAACTTCGCGCAATCCTATCTGCTGCCGCAATTGAAACGCGTTCCGGATGTTGCATTCGTGGGCGTTGCCAACATGAATGGTCCGAGCGCAAAAAGTGTGAGCGACAAATTCGGGTTTCGTTATTGCACCACGGATCATCGCGATATCATCTCGGATGCGAATATTGACGCCGTGTTCATCGCCACGCGCCATGATTTGCACGCGCCCCTTGCCATTGCTGCGTTGCAAGCAGGCAAAAGCGTATTCGTCGAAAAACCGCCGGCGCTCAATTTTGAAGAGTTGCATGCGCTCACACAGGCTTATGCTGAGGCCCGGGAAAAGAAATCTGTCAAACTCGCGGTGGGATACAACCGCCGGTTTGCGCCGCTGTCGCTTCAAATCAAAAAGCGATTTGAGAAAGTAAGCGCGCCGCTCGTGGTCAATTATCGCGTGAACGCGGGCTTTCTCGAAGCGAGTCATTGGTTGCATCATCCGCAGATCGGAGGCGGCCGCATCATTGGCGAGGCCTGCCACTTCATCGATCTCGCGCAATTTTTTATCGGCGCGGAGCCGGTTTCGGTTTATGCCGAAGGCTTTGCCTCCAGCAACGGCGACGCAACTCTACCGGATAATGTCATTGCGACGATCCGCTTCAAGAACGGCGGCCTCGCGATGATCACTTATCTCGCCAACGGCAGCAGCCGCATGGCGAAGGAGTATATCGAAATTTTCGGCGGCGGTATGTGCGCGAGTATCGATAATTTTGTTTCGGCGACATTTTTCGATTCCGCCAAAAGGCACCAACTCAAGCTGCCCGGCAAGGGCTATGCCGAGGAGATTCAAGCTTTTTTTGAAGGCAAGGCACGTGAAGTCCGTGATCTCTTTTCTCCCTCCATCATCACGTTTGAAATTTTGGAATCGCTGCGCACGCGTTCCGCCAGTATCGAACCGGCTCATCTAGCCTTTGATTGACCCCGCCAAGAATTTACCAAAGATGTCATTGCTCGTTCCAACCACAACAACGTTGCCCGATAAAGCTGCATGCGATCTTGAGGCGGTTCTGGCGACATTCGAATCATGGCTCGCGGCGCAGGATTATCGCGGTTATGATCCGCATGATGCCTTAAACAGCCCCTTTCTTGAATTCCTCACGGGCCGCTCGCGTGTGCTGGGCTTGGTGATGTTGCAACTGCTCAAGCGCTCGCCGATCAATCTGCGCCCGTTTTTTGGCATAAAGCCGGGCTGCAACGCCAAAGGCATGGGATTGTTTCTCGAAGCTTATGCGCGGCTTTATGCCGCCAGCGGTGAGCAACGTTACCGGCAACGCGCGGAGTCTTTTGCGCGCTGGCTCGACGAGAACAGCATTCGCGGTTATCCCGGCGTATGTTGGGGTTACGATTTCCCCTGGGCGAATCGCCATTTCTATGCGCCGCGCCACACGCCGAACGTCGTCACCACTTCGTTCGTCGGCCACGCCCTGCTGGAATTCTATCAACTCACGCATCATGCCCGCTGGCTGCATCTGGCCAAATCTGCCTGCGATTTCATTTGCCGCGGTTTGAATCGCATTCCTGACGGCAAAACTTTTTCATTCAGCTATACGCCGCTGGATGAGTTTTGCATTCACAATGCCAACATGCTTGCAGCGGCATTGCTGGCGCGGGTGGCGGCGCTCACGAATGACGCTGCCTATTTCGAGCTGGCGGAGAGCAGCATGCGCTATTCGCTCAATCGCCAGCAGCCGGAGGGCGCCTGGCTGTACGGCGAAGCTTGGCACAATCGTTGGATCGACAGTTTTCACACCGGCTATAGCCTGGTTGCACTCAAGCAGTTTATCGATGCCCGGCAAGATGGCATGGGCCGTGAAGCGCTCGCGCGCGGCGCGCGTTTCTATCGGCAAAATTTTTTTGATGCCGATGGCTGCGTGAAATACTATCACAATAAAATTTACCCGCTCGAAAGTCACGCGTTTGCCCACGCCTTGATTGCATTGGATGAGTTGCGCGATTTGATCGAAGATGCGGACGAACTCTCAACGCAAGTCTTGCAACAATGTCTTAGACTTTTCTGGGATTCATCAGGTTTTTTTTATTATCGCCGCCAACGATTCTTCACTATCAAAACTTCCTTCATGCGCTGGACGCAGGCGTGGATGTTTCTCGCGCTGACGCGCGTCTACGCACGTGAAGTGAGGGAGTGATGAATTTCGACAATCTATCAACGTGCAGCCAGCGACCAGCAACGAGTAACGAGTAACGAGTAACCAGCATCCAGCAACCAACAACCGCATGTTTTGGTTTGATCTCGACAATTCTCCCCACGTTCCCCTGTTTCGCCCGATTTTTGCCGAGCTGCAAAAAAGAAACAAGGCGTATTTCATCTCGGCGCGCGACTTTGCCCAGACCAAGGATTTGTTAACGCTGTGGAATATTCCGCACGCCCTGCTCGGCAAGCATGGCGGCAAGGGTAAGCTAGGTAAAATCGTCAATCTGTTTCAGCGGGCGCAGGCTTTGACGCGAGTTGTGCAAGGCAAACCTGTCAGCCTGGCTGTCAGTCATGGCTCACGCACGCAACTTGTTGCAGCGAAACGGCTCGGCATTCCGGCGGTTTTGATGCTAGATTATGAATACACCGAGGCCAGAATTTTCAACACGCTCGCCACGTATCTGCTGATGCCGGCATTCATTCCCGAGCGGCGCTTGTCGGACGCCGGCTTCAAGCTGCAAAAAGTCGTTCGCTACACCGGTTTCAAGGAAGAAATATACATGCGCGACTTCGTTCCCGATCCGGGCTTTCGCAAGTCTCTGCAAATCGATCCCGGCACGACCCTCATCACCCTGCGTCCGCCGAGCACGCTGGGGAATTATCACGACGAAAAAAGCGAAATGCTTTTTCGCGCGAGCCTCGATTATTTTTCCGCACACGACAACACACATTGTCTCATCGTCAACCGCACGGAGGCCGAACGCAAGCTTGTCGATGAAACGCTGACGCAACGCAAAAATATTTCATTCCTGCGCCGGCCGGTTGACGGCCTGCAATTATTATGGGCCTCGGATGTCGTGATCAGCGGCGGCGGCACCATGAATCGCGAAGCGGCTTTGCTGGGGGTTCCCGTTTTTAGCATTTTTACCGGGCGCCGGCCATACCTCGATGAATATTTGCACGAACACGGGCGTCTCACCTTCATCAACGAGGTCCGGCAGATTGAGAGCATACCCGTCGTGAAACGTCCGGCTAACGGCGCTTTCAAGCCCACGAATGGCCAACTGCCGGCGCAGATTACGGAACTTCTCATGGATTTGAAGCAAAAGGGACAAGCATGAGGTGCTGGCCATGTTAACGGCATTAAAACATGCGCGCTATAAATATATTCTCGGCTTCCTGGACTGGGCGGCGATCAACACCTCATTCATTTTGGCGCTTGCCTTTGGGGCCGATCCGCAATTGCATTCATTTGACTCGGTGCTGGCGGCGCACCAGCCGGAACTTCTGTTTTGCGCATTGTATGGCGCGGTTGTGATTTTGATCTTTCAGCATTATGAGATGTATCAGATGAATGTGTTCTTGTCGATCGCGGATCATACCGTGCGCATTGGCAACGGCATTTTTGCCGCCGTCTTGGGGCTTACGCTCTTCTCGTTTATCAAGAATGCCCAGGTTATTATCGCCAGCCGTTTCGCACCGTTCAGTTTTATCTTGATCAGTTTTGCGCTGCTGGTGTTCAGCCGCATCGTGCTCTTTCGCACGCTGTTCCTTTTTCTGACCAAGAATAATTTCTATCGCCGTTCCGTATTGATTCTCGGTGGCCGCACCACCGGCAGAATGATGGCCGCCAACATCCGCATGCAAAATCCCTACGGTTTGCGCGTCATTGGATTTCTCGATGACAGTTTATCTCCCGGCGCGCGTGTATTCGAGCAGCTCCGCGTTCTGGGCAGAATCGATGAATTGGAGACCATCGTCACGCAGCGCCACATCGAAGAAATTCTGGTTTGTTTGGATGACGTCACGCCGCAGCAATTGCTTGACGTGCTCGAGCGCTGCGCCAAAACCTCCGCAGCGGTTAAGATTGCCTCGCCGCTTTATGAAGTTGTGCCGGAACGCATTTCAACCGAGCGGTATGGCAACGTACCGGTTGTCGGTTTCACCACGCCGCGACCACGATACTTGCAAAGAACCTTGAAACGATTCTTCGATCTCGTGCTGGCGACTCTCGGCCTGATTGTGCTGGCGCCGGTGATGGCCGTCATTGCGCTGGCAATCAAGCTGGATTCGCCAGGCGCAGTGTTCTTTCGCCAAATACGCATCGGCAAAGACGGAAAGCCGTTTCACTTTTACAAATTCCGCTCGATGGTGGCAGGCAGCGACAATGATGAAGCGCGCAAGCGCAGCATGTTGAATTTCATGCGCGGGCAAAACGGCGCAGCCTCGCGAAACGGCTCGACGAAAATCGTGAATGAAGCGCGCATTACGCATGTGGGCAAATTCATTCGCAAAACCAGCCTGGATGAATTGCCGCAATTGTTCAACGTCTTGCGCGGCGACATGAGCCTGGTGGGGCCGCGGCCCTGTTTGCCCTATGAATGGGAGAATTATGAAGATTGGCACAAGAAACGGTTGAGTGTGACGCCCGGCTGTACGGGAGTCTGGCAGGTGAGCGGGCGCAGTTTGGTCGGGTTTGACGACATGGTCATTCTCGATTTGTATTACATTCAAAATGCCTCGTTGCTGTTGGACTTGCCGCTGATTCTGAAAACCATCCCCGTGATGCTTCTTGGAAAAGGCGCGAAATGATGATGAGAGGAAATGATATGAAAATCGGCGTCGTCGGTTTGGGCTATTGGGGGCCGAATTTAGTGCGAAATTTTTTTGCCGCCGAGGGCGTGCAAGGCGTAGTGTGTTGTGATGTGCAGGAATCCCGTTTGCAAAAAATCAAGAAAAGCTTTCCGCATGCGGAAGTGACAAACTCCTTCGAAAGCTTGTTGCACCGCGAGGAGGTCGGCGCGATCGCGATTGCCACGCCGGTATCGACGCATCATCCCCTGGGCATGCGCGCCCTGCGCGCGGGCAAGCATGTGTTGCTGGAAAAGCCGATGACCACCAAGGTCGAGCATGCGCGCGAACTCTTGGAATGCGCGGCAGAGCGCGGACTCACGTTGATGGTCGATCACACCTTCGTTTATACCGGCGCCGTGCGCAAAATTAAAGAAATGATCCAGCAAGGTGAAATCGGCGATATTTTATATTTTGATTCCGTGCGCGTCAACCTCGGCTTGTTTCAACACGACACCAACGTGATCTGGGATTTGGCCCCGCACGATATTTCCATCATGGATTATCTGATCGATCGCGAGCCGGTTTCGGTATCGGCGGTGGGCGTGAGTCACTACAATTGTTTGGAAGACGTGGCCTATCTCACCGTGCATTTTGCCGACAAGCTGATCGCGCATTTTCATGTGAATTGGCTTTCGCCGGTGAAAGTGCGCCGCATCCTGCTGGGCGGCAGCAAGCACATGGTGGTTTATGACGATATGGAGCCCAGCGAAAAGGTAAAGGTTTTTAACCGCGGGGTTGAGATCACGGAAAAAGAATCGGTGTATCAAACTCTGGTGCAATATCGCATGGGCGACATGTACGCGCCGAAGATCGATCAAACCGAAGCGCTCAGCCGGCTGGTTGCGGAATTTGTGGATTGTATTCGCACTGGACGCAAGCCGCTCACCGACGGCAAAGCGGGTTACAATGTCGTGCGCATTCTGGAAGCGGCGGACAAATCGTTGCGCGCCGGCGGACGGGCCGTGCAACTGTCCGCGCATTCACGCAAGGAATTTTCATGGAAGACTATCAACGAATTTCAGCAGATGTCAGACTCGGCGAAAATGTCCGAATATTCGCGTTTGTAAATCTCTACGGCTGCACGATTGGCGATGATTCCAAGATCGGTGCGTTCGTGGAGATTCAGAAGAATGCCCGCATCGGCCGCGCTGTCAAGGTTTCGAGCCATACGTTTATTTGCGAAGGTGTAACGATCGAAGATGAAGTTTTCATCGGCCACAATGTTTCGTTCATCAACGACAAGTATCCGCGCGCCACGAGTGAAGGCGGACGATTGCAAACCGAGGCCGATTGGAATGTTGTTCCCACGGTAGTGAAACGAGGCGCGAGCATCGGCACGGGATCGACGATTCTCTGCGGCCTCACCATCGGTGAAAACGCGATTGTCGGCGCTGGCAGCGTGGTCACGAAAGATGTGCCCGCGAACGCCGTGGTTGCCGGTGTGCCGGCGCGCGTCATTAGAATTCAGAAATAGGATAACTTTTCGCAATGGCTTGGCCGTTGCTTATTAATGGTAGGCGTTACCACAAGCCTTGGCCTGGCCAGGGCTTTTACATTGAATGGGCACACATGGTTCGTCATCACCTCCCCAAAATAATCCTAACAATTTTGTTGGCCTCACCGTTGCTCGTCAGAGCACAAAGCCCCTGGCAGATACAACCAACCTGGCATTGGCAGAACGACTATCTCGATCAACTCAGTTTGCGCTACCCCGGGCTGGCTTTGTCGCAAATGTCTTTACCATTGCGCAATAATGTTAAGATTGACGAGTCTTCCTACCAAATCAAGGATCAAGCAGCAAACAGCTTTTGGTTTAACAAGCTATCTTCATCAACGGTTTTTCAAAGGGCGTCTCGCTCGCCATTCGTGTTTGCACAACTCGGTTTTTCCGGACGCTCACAAACGCCGCCAGAGCTTGGGATTGAAGGCAATTTCATTGAGGCGCATTCACAAATTGGTGTGCGCAGCTTTGCCGGCATTTTCCCTTCGCCGGCAATCTCTTTTGTCAATGTCATGCGCGTGGATCGCGGCGTTGCGGATGAGCCGGAATATCTCGGCAAGCGCTGGCGCGACATTACGGGCTTGACGGAACAGGCATATGTAAACTTTGACAAGGGCAAATATCGTCTAAAATTCGGGCGGGATTATATGAAATGGGGGAGGGGCTTTGATTCCTCGCTATTGCTCTCCGATTACAGCCGGGCGCTCGATCACTTGCATTTTCAATTCGATTTGCAGCGCTTGCGTTTCGTTTATCTCGCAGCCAAGCTCGATCCCTGGCGCCTACCGGATTCACTCGCGCAGAGTTTACGCACGGAATTTGCTTCGCGCTATCTAGCGGCGGGACGCCTGGAAGCGGAAGTTTTGCCGCAGCGGTTGCGCCTGGCGTTTTCGCAAATGGTGTTGTATGGCGGACCGCATCGCCGTTTCGAATGGCTCATGCTCAATCCGCTGTTGCTGTATCACGGCGAGCAGCTCAACGGCGATCTCAATGCCAACACCGCCATCGCATTTGATGCGATGTTCATGCCCAAAGCCGGCGTCGAGATTTATGGTCAATGGCTGATCGACGATTTTCAAATCGAAAACGTTGACAGCACGGATTTGGAGCCGAATGAATGGGGAATGTTAATCGGCGGGCGAGTTGCGGAGCCGTTCGGCCTCAAGGGCGCGACCATCGGCTTGGAATACACGCGTGTCGCCAATCGCACCTACAAAACCAAGCGCGATTGGGAGAAGTTTTGGCATCGCCAGCAGCCGCTCGCGCATTATCTCGGCAATGATTTTGACCGCTGGCTGCTGCATGCGAGCACCTACACTGGCCGGCAAGTTTGGACGCAATTCGTTTTTGAGTACCGCCGTCGCGGCGACGGCCGCATTGCCACGGCTTTCGACCAGCCCTGGCTTGCTGTTCCCGCTGGACAATCCTACCACGAAGAATTCCCCTCCGGAATCGTCGAGCGCAGTTTGCATTTACGTTGGCAGGCGCGCTGGCATCCCACCGCAAACCTCGCTGTTTCCTTCCTTACGATGTTCTCACATTATAACAACTATCAAAACCAGTCGTCAGTCAAACAAAGCGAGAGATACTTTGTCGTGAGTATGTTTTGGGAGAATGCCTTCAGTCGCGTATTTGGTTTTTGATCGAATCCGGCAGGCGCTCTTCAAGCTGCGGATAGGCCTCCACCAACCGGAGAATGTCAGCCAGGTCTTTTTGGCGCTTGCTCTTTCGTCTTTCGATATCCGCATATGCCCAAATCTTGCCTTGCAGAATATCCTCCAGTGCAGCAACTTTCATCTGATATCCCATGACGTTCTTGAGCGAAGCGTTTGAAATAAATGCCTGATAACGCGCATCGGTTTGAAGCTGAATGCGAAGCTCGGATTGGGCGCTTTTC
>QEVD01000213.1 GCA_003576975.1 Candidatus Zhuqueibacterota bacterium | reverse complement strand
CACCGTGATGTCCCCATCCTTGTGGAGTCCCTTGAGCGCGCTGAGGCCCTCAAAAGCCACCGTCTCGCTGTCGAAGACTGCGACCATCATCTTGTTCATATCAATTTCTCCTTTCGATTGTGTGTTGACGGATTGGTTGTGCCATAAGCCGCTTCCGTCATTCGCAGCCTACGGACTTGATTGTCTGGTTCTCTACGCGATCACTGCTTCTCTATGTTGCATGCGTCGTGTGCGTTGCTCTGAATGTGGTTTCTGCCGTCCGTCCAAGCTCAACGGGCCAGCGCCGAAGTAAGAGATGAGAAGCGCAGCACCAAGCATGGAAAGATTCTTCATAAACATCACCTGATGCATCTGGGCCAACGTGACATCCTGCACGGCCCAGAAGTTGTGCATCATCACCGTGGCCGGCACGAGGAACAATACCAGCAGCCACGCGCCCCATTTGGCTTTATAACCGAGGGCGATGCTGAGACCTCCCAAGAGCGCGATCACTCCGGAGAGCGGAACTGCAATCGCAGCCAATGGGATTCCCTGTGCTGCTCCATGTTCAATCGCCTGCTTCGAAAAATTGCTGAAGCCGGCCATCACAAAGATTAATGAGAATAGAATTCTTCCGAACAATACTGTGTACTTCATAGCTGGAATCTCCTTTTCAGTTTCTAGAAGGAGACAATCGGTCTCCTTCTTTTTCAGTGATCAGTTGCTGGATAATGTTCTCGACCTCAACGCGTGGAAAAGTGCCCGCCAGTGACTCCACCAGTTTTCCGTCTTGAAAAAATAGAATCGTCGGGCTGATAAAAATCCGAAAGCGTTCGGCTGTTTTTAAGTTTTCTCGCGTATTGATGCGGCAGAACTTCACCCGTTGGCCATACTGTTCGTCCAGTTTCGCCAAGCCCGGTTCGATGAGATAGCGATTGCTGTAATTCTCATCGTAAAATATGACCAACACCATTCTGCCCGGAGCCACAAGCTCAGCGTCGAAATTTCGGTCTGTCAATGCCTTTGATGCCATACCATCATCACCAAGTTGATTTCCATCGGCTGACTTTGTTATGCTTTCGCTATATTAGATAATCAATTGATGGACCAACGGTATTTTGGCAGGGTTTGCAGCTTATGTAAGCATCTTTGCTTACATGGTGTTGCGGGGTAGATAAAGAGGAAAAGAGAAGGTGAGTGGAACAACAGGTTTTTATGATATATCAGAAATCTTATGAAATGTCGCAGTACAACGACTTACCACTCAACCGCGAATTAACGCTAATCAACGCGAATAAAATAGTTAGTGTGAATTAGCGGTTCACAAAAAACTTCGAGGGCAGGATAGTTTCCAGAGTAACACTCTATAATTCATTCGAAGCAACACGTTGAATTCCCAATTTCTTCATGCGGGAAACCAGGGTTTGGGGATTGATTCCGAGAATTTGCGCTGCGCCATCCGGACCGCTTACCCGCCAGTGGGTGAAGTCCAGGATTTTCAAAATGTGGGCGCGTTCCAATTCAGTTAAGGTGCGGAGCTGTTTTTCCTCTTCCGGCTGAGATTCGCCATGAAACCAATTGCCGATTTCAAGCTGAGGGCCACGACAAAGGATGACGCTGCGTTCAATGATATTTTCCAGCTCACGGATATTGCCCGGCCAACTGTAATTCTCCAGCGTTGACAATGCGCTGCGGGAGATGACGTTGATTTCCCGCCCAATCTTCTTGGCGTATTCCCGGACAAAATAATCTACCAGGAGAGGAATATCTTCCCGTCTTTCTCTGAGTGGCGGGACATGGATTGGAAAAACGTTCAGGCGATAGAACAGGTCTTCGCGGAAGGTCTTTTCGGCGACGGCCTTTTCCAAGTCACGGTTGGTTGCGGCAATGATGCGGACATTGGTGTGCAACGTTTGGGTGCCGCCGAGACGATCAAACTCACCGCTCTGGATGACCCGCAGCAATTTGACCTGCATCTCAACCGGCAGCTCGCCGATTTCATCAAGAAAAATCGTACCGCCGTTTGCCAGCTCGAAGCGGCCAACCTTGGATTTCAACGCGCCGGTAAAGGCGCCCTTTTCGTGACCGAAAAGCTCGCTTTCGATCAGTGTGGCTGGAAGCGCTGCACAGTTGACTTTCACCAAGGGGCGGTCATGACGCATGCTAATGTTATGGATCGCGCGCGCGATCAGCTCCTTGCCCGTGCCGGTTTCGCCCAGAATAAGAACGGTGGCGTCCGTCTCCGCGACATGCTCGACCGCGTGCAGCACTTCCTGAATCCGCTGGCTCTTGCCAATGATCGCCTCAAAGTTGTGTGTGAGCTTGATCTCCTGCTGCAAATAAACATTTTCCTCTTGCAGGCGATTTTTTAACTGCTCTATTTCATGAAAGGCTTGCTTGAGAGCCGCATCCGCCTTCCGGCGTTCGGTGATGTCGCGCGCAAACCAGCAAAAATATTCCTGGTTTTCGAATTTGACCAGACTGCCCGTGACTTCAACAGGAAGCTGTCGACCGTCCCTGGTCTCGATGGTGCGCTCGAATCTTATGATGCCATGCTGCCTGAGATTCTCTCGCAGTTCCTCGACGGAGGCGGGATCGAGTCCAAAGCCAAGCTCTTGCGGCTTTTTGCCGACCATCTCCTCCGGGGCATAACCAGTCATTCGGCAGGCTGCTTCGTTGACGCGATGCAGCGTATCCTCGGAATCGATCCAGAGAATAGCATCAGGATCCTTTTCGATGGTAAAGTGGGAAAGGAGCATGGTCCTTTCCAATTCTTTGGAAGTTTCCATTAGTGATTCCCACCTCCAGAATTTTCCAGCAATTGTTTCGGACTTTGGGGTGCAACTTATGCGACGGACAGTGAATTAAGATTTTTAATCGCGCGGCCTGCGGCTGTTGCGACAAGGTGGGAGGAGTGCTGACAAGCGTGCGCATCAATGTCAATCAACTCGCGAGAGGCATTTACACCTTCACGCCATGCTGCAAATCTCAATAAAGCATGAAAAGCCTGTGACGCAAGCGATTTCTTTTTGTTTTTGGGGAATCGGTTCGACCGGTTTAGGACGCGGAGAGATTACCGCAAACGGATAATCCTCATGAATGCGCGTTCTACCCCAAGCCCGGGCGCGCAATGCCTCTTTTCTGCGCCCGCGCTTCTTCGTGCGTATTGGAGACCTCATCCAGGAACCGGAACGCTTGGCATTGGCTGTCTTTCCAGGAAGCGCGCTTACCTCCCACGGACGGCATAATAATCTTAAGCACGAACAAAATCCAATTCGATCTTCGCCATTAGCTTTTGTTTTGCCAAAACGGCCTCGATGCAGCTCGATGGTGCTGTGAATTAGGAACGATGCCCCTGGTTTTGGCAGCGTAACCTGTCAACTCGATTCTGGAAGAATTTGCCATGCGACTCTTTCGCCTTTGCTATTTCGCCCCCCACCTGATCACCGGCATGTCGCTGGTTCTGTCCAGCCTCGTATTCGCACAAACCACACAGCCTTCGGCTTCACAGCTTCTCGGCACATTCGCCTGGCAATCTTACGCGGATAGCAATGCCAATCATTTTGACGAGGCGCTAATCTCGATAACCGTCACAGAACAGGCGGGGCAGCAATTGCAAGTCCGTGCGCGAGTCGATTTGGGCGAAGGCAAGGCAAGCGATGATTATGTGCGCAATCCTTTTGTCAAATTGCACGGGCAAACGCAGTACATTTTTCAAGGAACCATCGGCGGCAAAAAGGCCGAGCCAAATGCCGATCGCCTTGTGCCGTATGACACGCTGCTTGTTTTTCCCCAGCCTTTGGGAACGATTACCGGCTGGCATTTAGGCTACGAATCCTATGTTGACGGCTCGCATCCCACCACGCCACCCGTGGGCCAACGAGAAAGCCCGGCTTTGCTTGATACGGTTGCGCCGCAGCTCCGCAATGTTCGCCTCAGCAGCATTTCATCAACCACCGTTACCATTCGTTGTGAAACAGATGAGCCGGCGCGCACACAGGTTCAATACGGCCCCACGCTCACGTATGGAAATTTTTCGCCGCCCACTTCAGCATTGGCAATCGAGCATGCCATACAACTGACTGGGTTATCTCCGAATACCGGTTATCATTATCGTGTAATCGCAAGCGATGCCGCCGGCAATGCCGTTTATTCAACGGATGCAACTTTTGCGAGTGCGCGCCATGCGCCCGATACGTTGACCGTGCGTGATGACTTCAATCGCGCTGATCTTGGCCCGGATTGGACGCGTGAACCGGAATTCTGGCAAATCACCGAGGGCGAACTTGATCACACGCCCGAAGCCTGGAAATCCTGGCGCTATCTCACCGTTTACAATCCCGTGAGCAACGGCGACGGCCGCGAGATCATTGAGGTTTCGTATCGTTGGGGCAAAAACGTCACGGCCCTCGGTGTGCGCGAGGGCGCGCTGGCGCTCATGGTGGACGAAGATAGTCCGCATGCCAACGGTTATTGGCTCTGGCATCGTTACGGCCAGGTTTGGTTATGGACGATCAACAACGGTGAGTATGTCGGCGGACGCGATCTCGGGCGTTGGCACGGCGCTTCGGATCCCGGCGCGGGCGATGTGGTCACCATCAAAATCCGGCAAGAGCAAGACGGCAATTATTTTGATTACTACATCAATGGCGACTATTCTGCCACCGCCGAAGATCCCGCCAGACATTTTCCAAAATCTGAAAACTGGTACGTGGGGTTCTTTCTCCGCGGCGAAGAGATGAACAATGAAATCGATGAATTCTCGCTGACCTACATTCAAAAGCCCGGTATTGCACCGGAAGCGCCTGCACCAATTGCGGCGCAGAATAACGATGCCAGACCACCGCAAGAATTCTTCATCGATTCAAACTACCCCAATCCTTTTCAGTATCTAACCCAAATGTCACTACATCTGAACGTGGCCAGTCGCGTATCCGCAGCAATCTACAACCTGCAGGGTCAGGAGATTTTGAGTTTGTATCAAGGGAGCTTGCCCACCGGCTCACATCAACTACGATGGCACGGTACCACTGAAACAGGCCAAGCGGCAAGCAACGGGATCTACTTTCTCCATGTGCTATTCACGACTGATAACGGCACGAAGGAGATGTTGACTCGAAGACTGATTCTGGCGCGCTGAATTCTCCGATTTAAATTTCTCCGCACATTTGTAGCGTCGAAATCGTCTTCGCAATTTGCTGCCGCTCCCAAACAGCAGGCTGCCTTGTAAAAAGCACCAGAAAATTTTTCGGCCGATAACATAAAGTGACGGCGTCGTTAGTGTGCATTGCGTAGCCATTGCAGTAATCCTCTTAAAAAAAATCTTGACATTGAATTCGAAAAAATTATATTACGACAACTTGTAAAACAAACTCAAGTATCTGGTGGAACGAATACTGATATCATATTCGTATGGGGCCGGGGTAAGAGTTTGAACATCCTGCTTGTACTTCATCCCGACCTTCTCAAATTTCATTAAATTCTAAGTTTCCCACATTTTCGTAACTCCATTATTAATTGCTATTCAGGTAAAGCCGCTGGTTCGTTGCCTATTCAGAACTGGTACTTATATCAGTGATGTACTTGCCAGCAGATAGTAGCCATCTGAATCTTGCATCAAAGTTTCAGAGGTGGCAAAATCGAGATTAAGTGAATTCCTCGGTTGCCTGAAACGCGCTGCTGAGTTAAGTCCACAATGCAATTAGCTCTTCAAAGTTAGAATAAAATTCTGAAAGTGTTTCGCCCACTGAAATCCCACTGAAAAGGCTTTTTCTTTCTGTGGCAGTTCTACTTCTGCTGGCGAAGTTTTAAAAACCGCTCGAAGAGCTTCGATTTTCAGCTTGTCTAAAAATCGGTGTAGTCTATTAATTCTATTGAAAGTGAAATCTCAAAGGCAAGAGCCTTTCACGCCAAGACGCAGAGCCGCAAAGAAAACTTTGCGGGTTCGTTGCACCTTCATGTCTTTGCGCGAGGCTTTTTATTTTTGGTTCAGGCTCGTCCGGCTTATGTATATTGGATCATCATGCCGATCTTACTTGCATGACTTCGGTTGCGAGAATATTTCGCTTGCGATGAAAAGAAATGATTGCAGCATCGTAGATCATTTCGAGAAGAAAACGATTAGAAAATTAGACCATAGGCCAAACTCGACCATCCCCAATTTATTTCGCCTGTTGTGGCTTCAACAAATTTGGCAATCGCCCTCAAGGAACGTTGCCCGTTACTGCTGGATTTCTCTGCATCGAAGCGGGCGGAGTCATGCACTTCAATGAAAATCAAAAAAACTGAAGGTCTAAAGTAAATTTGCGCATCTGCTACGCTGTCGCTTTGTTACAGTGCATACCGCAAAAATCTAATTTCGAAATACGTCAACACATCCACATTGGGAAAAGACATATTCTAAACAGGACCAACAAATAAGCAAGCGACATATTTGACCAGAAATCAAGAAAATTTAGATAGTTATGCGCATTTAAAACAAAGACCGTTTATGCAATCCCTTTCGCATTTCAAAAACCTAGTCAAGGCACGATATGCTCTTGTTCGGCAATATGAACAGGTCGACTGCGGGCCAGCTGCGCTCTTGACCGTTTTGAGATTTTGGAGAGGAAATACAACACTTGTTCATGTTCGGTCGCTTAGCCAAACGGATTCAAGTGGAAGCACGATGCTTGGCTTGGTTCAAGCAGCTCGGGCACTTGGTTTTGAAGCAAAGGGGGCAACTGGCGAATACGAAGACTTAATTAAAGAAGACATGCCATGCATAGCTCATGTTATCATGGATGATCGCCTCCAACATTTTATAGTAGTTTTTAAGATCAATGCCAAAGGTGTGATTGTTGGGGACCCGGGCAAAGGAGTATATAAACTATCCCGAAATGAATTTCTCGCCATATGGAGAGAGAAGGCAGTAATCCTGTTGGCTCCGAAGCAACTGTACCACGGTAAATCATCAACCTGGTTAAGCTGGATTCTCACTTATTTTCGAACAGAGGAATCTTGGCTTTATCAATCCATTTTTCTTGGTCTCATCTATACTGCGCTAGGACTTCTTGTGGCAGTATTTATTCAATCGCTGATCGACAAACTTATTCCGGGGCGAGATTATTTCAAAATCATCATTACAGGTGTTTTTCTGCTAGCGCTGCAACTGTTGAGAGCCCTGGCAGGATACCTGAAGCAAATGTTTTTGGTTGAGCTCAATAAACGCGTCAATACCAACGTCAATAGAGACTTTCTGAGCCATTTATTCCAATTGCCGCTTAGCTTCTTCGACACGCACAAGATTGGGGACATCACAGCGAGAATAAACGACAGCATTAAAATCCAACAAGTTATTCTAACAGTTATAGGAGTGACCGTCATTGACGGCTTGATTGTTCTGGGTTCCTTTCTCTTTTTGTTCATGCTTGCGAGGCCAATCGCATGGATCGCCATGGCGACATTGCCCCTTTATGCAGTTGTTTTGTTTTTAACCGCACGCAAAATAAAACAAAAGCACTATGAAACAATGAAAGCTTATGCACGGGTAGAATCCTTTTATTTTGACAGTCTGGGCGGGATAAGCGAAATACTGGGTTTTAACGCATCTTTATTCTTCGCGAAGTCGAATACACTCCTCTATGAGAATTTTCAGAACCAGGTAGCAAGACTTGGCCTGACGCAGGCAAAAGTTTCGTTACAAGCTGAGCTGTCCGCGGGCGTTTTGATCATGGGTACGCTCACGTTCGGCGCTATTTCAGTCATGAATGCGTCTCTGTTACTCGGGCAGATGATGGCTGCATATGCGATACTGGCAAACATGGTACCGGCAGTGAATCGTCTCGTGGAAGCGAACATATCTCTGCAGGGTGCATCCATGGCTGCCAGACGTCTCATGGATCTATTACTTGTTCCGAAGGAAAGCAATGTGGGACATCTGCCTTTCAAGATGGCGAAATCCTTGGAAATAATTGATGGACAGTTCACCTGGCCCAAAGGGAAATGCCTATTCAATAATCTCAATCTTTCGATTCAACAGGGGAGGATTACTGGACTTTGGGGAGTAAGCGGAGCAGGTAAAAGCACCCTTGTCAAAATCTTGCAAAGAAAATATCTGCTTTCGTCCGGAAAAATCTTGATTGATTCCGTACCAATAAATGAATTTGATTTACAAAGCTATAGAAAAAATATTGCCGTCGTTCCCCAATCCGTGAAGGTGTTCAACGGTACAATTGCAGAAAACATATTGCTCGGGCGGCATATTTCGAATATCGAGGACATGGCAAAGCGATTAGATAGTTATGGCCTTACGGCCAGCCCTTTCAACATGCTTTTCGTTGCGCCAGAATTTTCGATGTGGCAACATGGCTGCCATTTTTGTACTGCGTCTTTTGGAGTGGTTTCTTTTTA
>QEVD01000004.1 GCA_003576975.1 Candidatus Zhuqueibacterota bacterium | reverse complement strand
ATGTCGCCGGAGCAAACCGGGCGCATGAATCGGTCGATTGATTATCGCACGGATCTTTATTCGCTCGGCGTTACTTTCTACGAGATGCTCACCGGCAGGCTGCCGTTCGAGCTGGCTGATCCGTTGGAATTGGTGCACGCCCATATTGCAAAAGTCCCAGCGCCGCCAGAGAGGCTGAATACTGATGTGCCGAAAGCGCTTTCCGATATTGTCATGAAGTTAATGGCAAAAACCGCTGAGAACAGGTATCAAAGCGCCCACGGTTTACACGCAGATTTAGAAAGTTGCTTTGCGCAATGGCAGGCAAATGGAAAGATTGTCAACTTCAGGCCGGGGCAAAATGACTTTTCCGACCGCTTTCACATCCCTCAAAAATTATACGGCCGCGAACAAGAAATCGCGGCCTTGCTGGCCGCTTTTGATCGTATTAGCCGGGGCGCAACAGAGATCATGTTGGTTTCCGGGTATTCGGGCATCGGCAAATCGGCGTTGGTCAACGAAGTACACAAGCCGATCGCCAAGCAACGCGGCTATTTTATTGCCGGCAAATTCGATCAGCTCAAGCGCAATATCCCTTACAGCGCCGTCATTCACGCATTGCAGGAATTGGTGCGGCTGTTGTTGGCTGAAAGCGAGCAGGAGATTGCCGCCTGGAAAGACAAGCTCAGCAACGCGCTCGGGCCGAATGGTCAAGTCATCACCGGCGTAATTCCGGAGGTCGAATGGATCATCGGCGTTCAGCCTGCCGTTCCGGAGTTGCCGCCGGCAGAGTCGCAAAACCGTTTCCTGCTGGTCTTTCAGCGCTTCATCAGCGTCTTTACACAGCCGGAACACCCGCTCGTTATCTTTTTGGACGATTTGCAGTGGGCGGATTCCGCTACGCTGAAGTTGCTGCAGGCTCTCATGACCGACCCGCAGAGCCGTTATCTTTTTGTCATTGGCGCTTATCGTGATAACGAAGTCAATGCGGCCCACCCTTTAATGCTGACGCTCACGGAGATCGAAAAGAGCGATACAAAAAACTCCAGTGGCAAGCTGAACAGCATCACGCTGAAAGCCCTGGACTTTGCCCATCTCAACCAGTTTGTCGCGGATACGCTGCGCCGCGAGGCCCACGACGCGGCCTCGCTCACGGACTTGATCGCACAAAAAACCGCCGGGAATCCTTTTTTTGTTACGCAGTTTTTAAGAACGTTGCATCAGGAGAAATTGCTGGAATTCGACTATCGTGAAGGCTTTTGGCAGTTCGATTTGGCGCGCATACAGCGCCTCGGCATCACCGATAACGTCGTCGATTTAATGGCCGGAAAAATTCAAAAGCTTCCCGCTGCGACCCAGCATGTCACCAAGTTGGCCGCTTGTATTGGCAATCAGTTTGATGGCAAAACTTTGGCGCTGGTGAATGAAAAACCGGTGCAACAAACTGTTGGTGAACTAGGGGAAGCCGTGCGGGAAGGCTTGATTCTGCCGCTTGGAAACGCTTATGAACTTCTTCCGGAAGCTTCTTCCGAAGCGGAATTCAGGTTTTTGCACGATCGCGTGCAGCAGGCGGCGTATGCGTTAATTCCCGAGGAGCGCAAAAAGTCCGTGCATTTGCAGGTTGGCAGGCTGATGTTGCAGCACGGCTCGGGCGCCGAACGGGAAGAGAAGCTTTTTGACATTGTCAACCATTTGAACCTCGGCAGTGAGTTAATGACGGCGGCGGAAGAAAGAGTACAGCTAGCAAAATTGAACTTGCAAGCCGGTTTGAAAGCGAAGTCAGCCACGGCGTATAAGCCGACCTTGAATTATTTCAATGCCGGCTTGAATCTCCTGGGCCACGACGGCTGGCCTTTGCAATATGATTTGACGTTCGCTTTGCATCGCGAGCTGGCTGAGTGTGAATATCTCTGCGGCAATTTCGAGGCTGCCGAACGTTATTTCGCACTGCTTTTGGATAAGGCCGCGACCCGCCTGGAGCGCGCTGAAATTCACAGCATGCGTATCATTCAATATGAAAACATGGCAAAATATGTGGAGGCCGTGCAAGCCGGACGAGAGGGCTTGCGGCTGTTTGGTATCGTCTTGCCGGAGACGAAGGAAGCAAAGCAGTCCGCCTTTGAAGCGGAATTGTTGAGCATCCAAAATCGCCGGGGCGATCGCGCCATCGCGGATTTGATTCATTTGCCGGTGATGGGTGATGCGGAAATGAAAATGAGTATGAAGTTGTTGATGACGGTTTGGGCGCCGGCCTACATTGCCGGAGATGGCGACTTGGCGACGCTGGTCTCAGCCATGATGGTTCGGCTTTCGCTTGAATATGGCAATACCGAGGCTTCAAGCTATGGTTATGTAACGCACGCCATTACGGCCGGCTCGGGCCTGGGAGATTATAAATCCGGTTATGAATATGGCTGTCTGGCGCTGGCGGTAAACGAGAAGTTCCATGACCTGAAGCTGCGCGCCAAGACGCATCATATGTTCAGTTGCTTTGTAAATTTCTGGCGCCAACCGATTCGAACGTGCTTCACGCATTCGAAAGATGCTTATCGTTCCGGCCTGGAAATCGGCGATTTTGTGTATGCCACCTATGCCGCCATTCATGAAAGCTGGCACGCGTTTTTTAGCGGTTATGAATTGCCTCAATTCCAAAAAGATTACAGCCCGAATGTCAATTTCTTGGATCAAATTAAAAACTACAGTTTCGCCGACGCACAGCGCCTGATTTTGCACTGGGGCTTGGCGCTGCAGGGTTTGACTTCGAGCAAAACCTCTTTCACCGATGCCACGTTCGATGAAGCAGCCTATTTGAAAAACTATACCGGCGCGGCTTTTTTTGAGACATTTTATTACACGACGAAGCTCAACGTGCATTACTTGTTTGAGAATTACGAAGAGGCGCGCAAAATGGCGCTCAAAGCAGAAAGCGCCATTCATGCGTTGTTCGGCACGCTCTGGATGACGACGCTGTGCTTTTACCACGCCCTGACCCTGGCGGCGCTTTACGGTTCCGCAGAAGATGAAAAACAGCGAGATGATCGGCAAAAGCTGGAAAGCTTGCAGGCGCAAATGAAACTCTGGGCCGCCAATTGCCCGGAGAATTTTCAGCATGAGTTTCTTTTGATCTCCGCGGAAATGGCGAGAATCACCGAGAAGCCGTACGAGGCCGTGGTGAATTATGAGCAGGCCATTCAATCGGCGCGCGAGCAGGGCATTATTCAGCATGAAGCATTGGCGAACGAGCTGTGCGCCAAATTTTGGCTGGAAAGAAATAACGGAAAAATCGCGCGCAGCTATATGGCCGAGGCCCGCTATGGTTATCAACAGTGGGGCGCGCAAGCCAAAGCTCGGGATTTGGAGCAGCGCTATCCGCAATTGTTTGCGCCGATCTCGGAAGAAAGCAACGCGCCAATCACCTGGCCGGCGAGCCAATTCACCATCGGCCGGCGGCTTGAATCTCTCGATTTGCAAACGGTGATCAAAGCCTCGCACGCCATTTCCAGTGAAATCACCTTGGCGCGCCTGCTGGAGAAACTGATGCGCATCGTGCTGGAGAACGCCGGCGCCCAAAAGGGTATCTTAATCTTGGAGAAAGAGGACAAACTTTTTATCGAGGCCGAAGCTGCCGTGGGAAAGCAAGACGAGATCATCGTCCTGCAATCCATACCGATCGAAACGAGCCGCGCGCTTTCGCCGGCGATTGTGAATTACGTGCGGCGGACTCACGAGAGCTTGGTTGTAGCCGAGGCCGTGGCCGACAGCCGGTTTCTCCACGATCCTTATATTCTACAGAACCAAACGCGATCACTTTTTTGCCTGCCAATCCTGCATCAGAATAAACTCAGTGGAATTTTGTATCTTGAGAATAACTTGACCACCGCGGCTTTCACGCCGGACCGCATCGCCGTTATGCAAATGCTGTCGGCGCAAGCCGCCATCGCGCTGGAGAATGCCGGGCTGTACGAGGAAATGAAACAGGAAGTCGCGGAACGAAAGCGCGCCGAGGAAGCGCTGCGCGCCGCGCTTGATGAAGTGGAACAACTCAAAAATCGACTGCAGGCAGAGAACGTCTATTTGCAGGAAGAAATTCGAACCCATCAGAATTTTGAAGAAATTGCCGGCGCCTCAGCCGCAATGCAGGCGGTCTTCCGCAATATTGAAAAGGTCGCGCATACGGATACGACTGTGCTCATTACCGGCGCGACCGGCACCGGAAAAGAGTTGGTCGCCCGTGCGATTCATTCTTCCAGTTCTCGCAAAGAGAGTGCGTTGATAACCGTGAATTGCAGCGCCTTGCCCAGCGGCCTGATCGAGAGCGAGTTGTTCGGCCATGAAAAAGGCGCGTTCACCGGCGCGACGGCAAAAAAGAAAGGGCGCTTCGAGCTTGCCGATGGCGGCACGATTTTTCTAGATGAAATCGGCGAGCTGCCCTTGGAAACCCAGGCGAAGCTTCTGCGCGTGCTTCAAGAACAGGAGTTCGAGCGCGTCGGCAGCACGCAAACTCTCAAAGTCAATACGCGCGTGATTGCCGCCACCAATCGCGACCTCGAACAGGAAGTCAAATTAGGCTCGTTTCGCGCCGACCTGTTCTACCGGCTGAATATCTTCCCGATTCATTTGCCCATGCTGCGTGAGCGTCGCGATGATATTCCGGTTTTGACGCATCATTTCGTAAGCAAATTCTCACGACGGCTGGGAAAAAAGATCGATCGCGTGGCTTCCGAGGCGTTGGAGAGATTGACGCGCTATGATTGGCCCGGCAACGTGCGCGAGCTGGCCAACGTGCTCGAACGCGCCGTCATTCTCTGTGACGGCGGCGTGCTGCAAAACGATCACCTCAGCATTTCGTTGCAGCCCGTCAAACCGGAAACGGAGATGTTGACCATGCAGGAAGCCGAGCGCCGGCACATTCTCAAAGCTCTTGAAGAGTCGAACTGGGTTGTCGGCGGCGCAAACGGCGCGGCCATGCGACTTGGCTTGAATCGCACCACACTCCTCGCCAAAATGAAAAAACTTGGAATTGAAAAAGAACCTGCGTGATGACCTTTGGCAATACTCTGCCGCACGCTCACAAACTTTTCTATCTTCTCGATCCTCACCCGAACCTCCTCAATTCTGCGGTAGCTTGTCTTTCTGTTCGATTTTACTTCCAAGCTCAACCATCGAACCATTGGTGTCAAAATAATGACACTAGTCATTATTTTGACACTTCGCGCGAAAATCTTGTATGAATCCAATCAGCGTCAAGTGATTTAAGAGAAACAAATATAATCGCTTAGTTGGCTTAATAATTGTTCTTCAGAGGTGGCATAGTTTTGGTCAATGCTTGAGCCAGAATTGGTGATGAGGTTTGCAAAACGGCGCCGTGATTGACATTCGGAACGACACTTCACTGCGAGCAATCATGTTTAAAATGACGAGAATTTTTGAAAACGGCTTGGTCGACATTTACAAGATTGAAGGAAAAATCACCGACGAGAATCTGCAACTCTGGACGGAGCAACTCGAAACGTTGCAGCAGAATGCGAATCGGGATATCTTGTTGGACTTTAGTCAAGTCTGGAATATGAGCGTCAACGCCATGGGAATTCTTGTAAAGCATCTTTCTAACGGCATCCTGGTTATGAATCCAAGCATGGATGTTCGTAATATGCTGCATTCCGCGGGTCTTTCGAGAAAAGTGTTGGAATAAGGCGGACGGTTTTTGCGTTTCAGTCTATCGTCCCAAGGTTCGAAACTTTTAAGAAAGAAATGTGCGCCTTGTCTAGTCTAACGATGCCATACGCTGGGCCGGTCGTCGCGTCGAAGCCACGGCCGGAAAACAGCCAAGTTTCGGCGGCAGGTCCTGAAACTTGGGTCGATGAATACGGCGACTATTTGTACAGTTATGCGATCTTGCGGCTACGTGATCGCGAGCTTGCCGAAGAGATTGTACAAGAAACCTTTCTTGCAGCGCTCAAAGCGTATCGTAACTTTGCGGGGCAATCCTCCGAGAAGACTTGGTTGGTGGGCATACTAAAACACAAAATCGTTGATCATTTTCGCCGCGCTGGTCGCGAGCGGCCTGTGGCGAATTTCGAGAGTACCGAAGAGGATTCCTTTCTCGAATCGGGAGATTGGGCCGGTCATTGGGCCAAGGAAGGAGCGCCCAAGGAATGGACGAATGACCCAAGTCAGTTGGTCGAACAACAGGATTTTATGAACATTTTTAAACGCTGTTTAGAACAACTCCCACCGCGCCTCGCCGAGGCGTTTACCCTCCGTGAAATCGACGGCTGTAGTAGTGAAGAAATTTGTGATATACTAGCCATATCCCCGAATAACCTTTGGGTCATGCTTCATCGTGCCCGCGCCTTGCTTCGACGAAGCCTTGAGCTTAACTGGTTGGAGTCCGTTTCCTCTCGGTGAACTCTTGCCGGAAAGCAACGAGTGTGTTGTTGATCATCACAAAATTTTTTGGAAACAAACGGCTTGACTGCCTTGGCGCAGTACGAATCTTGTGCTTGACAAGCCACAACGGCAAATGAATTCACTTCGCCCACCGTGATGCAAAGCGGCTGAGAATCAGCCTGAACAGATACGCCATTACTTCATGGTCACAGTTGAGGCGGCGGTTCCACGCTTCATGAGTTGGTAGCGCCGGAACCACGAACGATAGTACTGGAAAGATCGCTGAGGGGAAAAATCCAGCCTCCATAAAATACACTTCTCTCGTTGTAGGAATCGTTATGAGTTCAAAAACTCGTGCGTGAACCGAAACAGATCTTTCCTGAATGATCCCCGAAAGTTTCACCACTGTCGATGGTGGTAGGAAGAAAGTCAGCGTGTTGCACGCGGCGAATTTTTGAAAATTTCGTGAGGGAAATCATGGTTTCGTGCTTATCTTCGTTGTGAACCTCAAAGGCGAAGGAAGCCGATCGTGTGATTCGTGGAATTCACACAGCCGATTCAAGCCAAGCTCCATCAATTCTGCGACAGTTTTGCCAGCGATTTTACGCGCCCGCTCCACAAGTTTATTCATGAAATGATGTTCGGCATTTTGAAAAGCGGCAGCGTGTAGCGCAACAGTATCGCACTCCGCTTGCAAGAAAAGAGTGCCCTGAAGAAAACTGCCGGACGTTTGGGCAAGCATTTGGATAAAGTCGAGCTGTGGCAGCAGATTTCACAAGCCCACCTCGATACGCAAGTTACGTTCTTGCGCAAGTGCCGCTTCGTCATCTTTGATCTCTCCGATTTATGCAAGGGCTACGCCGAGCAGATGGAAAAGTTTATGATGGTAGCACCAAAGAGCTGGGTATGGGTTATTGGTTGTGCAATGTCACTGTGGTTGATGATGATGCCAAGACCGTGCTGCCGATCTACTCGGAGTTGTCCAGCCACGAGGCCGAAGTCACCAGTGACAATGAAAGGATTTTAAACGCGGACAACGCCGTGGTGCCTGCGTGCGCGAAAGAGGCGATTTGCATCCATGATCGCGGCGGTGATTGCAGGGTGTTGCTCGCCGCGCATCCGGCTGTGAGGCGCCAATTCATTGTGCGCCAAACGGGTGAGCGCCATCTGTTTCATCAAGGCCAAAAACGCGGGTTTGATTTTCTCACACGCAAAACCCACTTGAAATGGACGCATACGGTGGAACACATTCATAAGAACAAAGTGCGCAAACGGACTTATGATTGTGGCGCGGTGCAGGTGTCGTTGGATAGGAATGGCGAATCGTTGTGGTTGGTGGTGATGAACGGCCGCGAGGGCGGCTACTGCTGGTTGTTGTGTTCTTTCAAAGACTGCGCTTCGGCGAAACAAGCGGTTGAACTTGCGCTCAAGTTTCAGTCAGCGCATTCGTTTGGAATGGTTGGAGTTCACCGCGCAGGCCGTCTTGCAGGGTGAAACCAGGGAAGCAATTCAAGCACAGCTTCAGACTCTGCTGAAGGAGCAACTTTCAGCAGCAGGGAGTTCGCCCAGAGGAAATCGCGAGAAGGCGACAACCATTCGCTTGAGAACGTGGGTCGCGGGTCCAAGATGGCTGGAGCCATTTCGCAACGACGGTTTGGCATTTTTGCAGAGCATGCCGGCCGCAGATCACCTGGCTGTGCATTGGGGCATGGTGATGGCTGTGTATCCATTTTTTGGATCAGTGGCGGAGACGGTCGGGCGGTTAATCCGATTGCAAAACAATTTCACGGCCGCTCAAATTCTCAGGCGGTTGCGTGAACAATACGGCGAACGCGAAACAGTTCAGTGGGCCGCGCAACGTGTGCTCCGCTGTTTTGTGGACTGGGGTGTTTTGCGCGACAGCGACGAAAAGGGCGTCTATCAGGCCGCCTCAGGATATGCCATCAGAAGCGAGAAACTGGTGCTGTGGCTCATTGAGGCCGTTCTACTCTCGACCAGGGTCAATTCCATGCCACTGGCTGATGCGGTGCGGTTCCCTTCCTTGTTTCCATTCACTCTGGAGGCAATCAACCCTCGTGCACTGCTGCAGATGAGCCGTCTTCAAACTTTTCGTCAAGCACTTGATGAAGAAGTTGTGCCCCTGACTCAGAGCGGACACCTGATCCGAAAAATCGGAAGCCCTTAAAGGTAGGATTTGTCGAAATGCGAGTGTCCATAAACAAAGATGCCACTCCAATGTTAAACGGAGTGGCATCTTTCATTTACTCTGAATTACGACTGAAGCCTGCGGCTTATGCCTTGCCCAAGCTGGCTTTGTAGTCTTTGAGATTCGAGAATCCCGCCTTGCGCGCCTTTGCCCACAGCTTTTTCATGGCAGCAGAGGTTTTCACCGTCTGCTTGGCTGTCCGGCCTTGAGCGGCTTTGCTTTTGCGAGCCTTCCCCGCACTCGCCTTGCCCTTGCTCGTGGAGGGCCTTCTTCGAAGCTGGGAACGGAGTTGAGCAATCTCATCATCAATGCGTTTTCTCTCCTCTTCGAGGCTTGCTAACGCCAGTTCAATGACTCTTTTCTGATCGACAGGAATGTTGGGTTCCTTTGGATTAATCCAGGTGTAGATGATACCGTGAATATAGGGACTGTAATACCGGCACAGAGGTCACAGTCACTCCGTATTCATGGCAATATACTGCCTCGCTTCTCTATTCACAATGGAAATATCGCATTTGTGATACGGAGATAGGCAACCAGAGTGATTCCACAGCGACAAAATGAAAACGCCCCTCGGCATGAGCAGGAATGGGTGGCGGCAATCAACGCGCGTATATGCGATGCAAGTTGGGATCAGCATGTCGACGCACCCTGGAAGATAGTATCCAATGGCGACCCACATACATGGCGATGTGTGGAGGGGCGGGAGAGAAGCCCGCCCTGACCCGCTCAGGATTGTGCCTCTGCCTCTTCGCATGAAGTGCGACATCACGGAGCGCGTTATCAATAGCTCCATCGGATCGCAAACAAAGCGAAGTCTCCGAAACTATCGCCGGTGTCTTCCGCAATCAGCGGTCGATTGCTGCAACCGTGATGATCCGGCCATCGGATGTCACTTTTCTTACCCTCGGCACCCACTCTCTGCGGTCGTCACCCACAGTATGGAGGTACTCAAGCACATAGAGATGCTCACCGGATACGGCAACTCCTGTTGGCGACCACGGTCTTGAACACCGCAGCACGGTTGTCACTTTTTTGTCAGTCGTGATCTTCAGGACGGTGCCGCAACCAGTAGCGGCAACATAGACTGATCCCTGCGAATCAACGTCGATGCCGCGGAGGTATGGCCCGAACTCCGGTCCGATCCCGGGAACCGAATCACATCCAGACACCGGCAGGTTAGAGGCAAAGGTTGTTATTTCCCCTCGCAAGCTGATTTTTCTGACTGCACCGTCTTCCGTATAGTAGAATGATCCATCCGGTCCCACCACTGCGCCATTCACCCACCGTGGCGGTTTGTTCTCTGTGGTCGGTGGCAGTGTTGCGAACACGGTTGTGGTTCCGGAGGTGTCGAGGCGGAAGACCTGCAAGCGGTTACCATCGCGAATCCACGGGTAGAAGAGGGCGCCTTCACGTCCGACTGCGATAGGGAAGTCGCTGGAGAGGAGGATGTTTGGGTTGGCACCAACGCGTGCGACGGTTGCGCCACCGGAGGAGAAGTATGGTAGTCTCACATTTTTCAATCGACCGTCGAGGTCGATCGCCATCCAGTGATACGCGGGGCCCGAAAGTCGCATCAGTGTACCTTCCTGAGTGAGTTTCCAGACGCCGGAGCCGGTGTCAACGAAGTAGACGTTTCCTTGCTTATCCACAACGATGCCTGATCCGGGATGAGCAAGAGCATTGCTTCCGAGAAAACTGAGAATGATTCTACGGTTGCTCGTTTCATGGTTGTTCCTCATTGGTTGAATGGTATATAGCGAGCATGCTACACAATACCGGGTAGATCGCGGAGCATACGCGCCGACCTCTCTCGGTACCGCACACGACAGTTCCCGTCATGCGTTTCAGAAGGCTGGCCTGGTTCGAGCAGCCCGGCTGGTTCACTGGAACTGCAACCAGTCTTGCCTGTCTCATAGATGACTCCGGCAAATACTTTGCATTCTTGCCGGCATCGCAAGCCACGAGCCTAGCGATTCAAACCGAGCAGTCGCCTCCAGAGTGGCCCACGAATCCTCCGCTGGCCCTCTGCTGCGAGCGAGCGCACGCGCCTGCTGCGGTCGCGGCGCAGCACCTTCAGCAGCGCGAGCGACTCGCGCCGGCGGGTCTTTGCCATCTCCGCGAGTGCCAGCGCCACGTTTCCACGCACGCACTCGTCATCATGGGCTGCTAGACGCGTAAGCCGCATGAGCACGGCACCCGCATGCCGGTGAGATAGTACTCGCAGAGAGTAGGCCGCGGCCTCCTGGACGCCGAGGTTGGAGTGGGTGGCCAGCGACTCCAAGCGATCCAGACGTTCCTCTAGCTCAATCTCACCAAGCCCCAACCATAGCGCCGTGAACCAGGGGAGCAGCGGCTCGTCAAGGTGCGGTCCAGTGCCCCATCGTGTGACGAAATCAAGTACCAGGCTTGGCCGCGCACTATCGACAATTTCGAGCAGAGCAATCAGCCGCTGCCAAATCGGCCGGCCTACTTTCAGCGTGTGCTCGGCCATTAGCTCTCTCAGTTCACCGTGGTGCTCTGGATTCTCTGGGTCAATGCCGGCTGGTATCGCGACGGGTTCATCGATGACCGACAGTGTCTCGATCACCCAACCAAGCCACTCGCACGTCGCATCGTCAATTTCGGCTGCATCGATCGATTGAAGAGCTGAGAAGATGTGGGAGCGCAGGTAACGCCGGATGTCGGTCGCCTCCAGGTGCCGTTCGAGCGTGGCGAGCGCTGGTTTGGCGAGCGGCCAGCCGGTCTTGCTGGCGAGATGCCCGAGTAAGCGTCCCATTGCCTCACGCGCCATCGGCTGCGTGAACTCTTGCGGCGTATCCACAACCGTGCGCATCCGTACTTTGCCAAGCTGGTGGGTCTTGGAAAGTATCGCCAAGCACGCGACCCAGTGGTCCACAGCAGCAGCGGGTTGCCCAGCCAAGTCATATGCGTTTGCGAGGGCAAGCAGCGTACCGCTCTGATTTACCACATCACCACGATCAATCTGTTGGCGCAAGGTTGCCTCCAACTCCGCGATACTTTTCGGTGCGCTTGCGGCGCTTGAGATCACCGACTCTCTGGTGGCGGCTGCTGCGCCTTCAGCCTTGATCCGTTCGGCCAGCCGAGCCGGCACCTCAGTTCCTCGGAACCGCTCTGCCCATGCTGTGACCTTCTTTTCCCACAGCGTTGGCTTCTGTTCCTCTTCGGCCGCCGGGAAGGTTTCGTAAGACAGTTGCCAGCACAGCTCATCGAGCATTTTTCCGGCATCCATCACGACGCGATGCACACGATGCGGCTGGGCAGCCACCAGGCGCTCCACAGGATCAGCCACCACAGATTCCGCGAAAAGAGCCAGGAAGTCGTCGTAATTGAGATGGGCGGCCTCATCACCAGATACTCGGCGGCGCACCGGTGGTTTTGCCACCGGGTGCGCGATCCAGATGCAGTCATGGTCACTCTTGGTCTCGTAGAGCAATGGGTAGATGTCGAAGTCGTCGCGCCCACTGTAGCCCACGACCACCAGGTCGGTCGTCTGGATGAGTCGCACCAGCGCCTCGGCCTTAGCTCTGGGTAGCGGGCGACCTACCTGCTCCATCATCGCATCCAAGGGACCGCCACCGTGACGGGCAAAGGGAAGAGCGCCGTGTAACTTGAGAAGCGGCAGTGGCGAGGGCTGCCCGCCCCACGCGGAGAACTCTGTCTCGAGCACCAGCAGCGCAAAGGGTATGCGGGCTTGTGTTAGGGCCTGCTCGATGGCTGTGTCGAAATTGGTGGTAATGATGGCAGCAAGGCAATCTGCGGCCGCCAACGAGGCAAGCATGCGATGGTTGCGGTTTGGTTCGGCGCCCCCAAGTAGCCGTAGAGGCGTGAAGGCCTCTTCTCCCATCACTTCGTGGAGGATGGAGAGCAGCCGCTCGGGGCGCAAACGGTCAACGGCCATCCAAAATGAATTATTCTCTTTGCCTGTGCGCTGACCGCAAAGGCCACCCACGATAGCGTGAGTCATCCCCCTGGCCAACGGTAGGTTAGTCGGCGGAGCCGCCGAAATCCCGGCGCCAGCGAAGATGGTGAGGTTACGCTTGAGCCCGGAGGCGATCAGTTCGTCCAGTAGTATGTTGGAGAGTTTAATAGCCATGGTTCGTCCAGCGTGAGCCCGCGAATGGCGAGGAGCATGGAGCGTGATATTTGCGGAGCACAGCACAACCGAGTATATTGTCCGGGTTGCTCCGCGGAACGAGTGGCTTAGGCCATACTCTTACAGCTTGGCCGTCGATGAAAGCTGCGCCGATTGCCAGAAGCCCCGGGGCAAGTATCACCTCACAAAGCCGGCAAGACTCAAGCCGCACGCATCTTCTCACCTGAAATCATCTCACCTGAACAAAGAACGCTTCAACTGAAACTCCAATACGGGGCAGCTCCCGCCACGGCGGGATTCAACCACTCCAGTTGCAGCGGACGCTGCGAACTCTGAGTCGCTGGGCGTTAAAATTTATTCTATTAATTCAAAAAAAGGCAAATCATCCAGGTTAACTTTCACGTCAACCGTCTTTGGCCCGGAGATTATTTGTCCATCGAAACTTTTCCATCGCCCCTTAGGAATTACCACCCTTTCCCTGGCGACCCCTTTTTCCAAAACGGGCGCCACCAGTAATCGGTCACCCAATAGAAACTGGTCAATAATACCCGCATAGCCCTGATCAGGATAAACAAATTCCAATGGTCTCATTATCGGTTCGCCGGTTTCGGCTGCCTTGACAGCTAATTCCAGTATATAATCCTTATATCTTTCACGAATCGCCACAGATTTTTTAACTGCTGCAAGATGCTTGTCATCAAGAACCCGCCAAGGCGCTACCGAGAATTGCATCATGGGCATCAGCGCATGACATTGTGCAGAGCGAACGATTGATTCCTGATCAAGAACCGCATCATCTAAGAATGATGTAAACTCGCCGCCACCAATCATATCCGGACATGAAAAGTAATAACCCATAAGGCCGGCGGTTAACATATTCGGGATCAATAATTGCAGGTCATCAAAACCATGCCCCTTATCACGTAAACGCTCCGCCAGTGGCTGGCCACCCATTTTCCACATTGCCCGGTATTCATTCAGCGGATAAAAGAGACCGATCTTGCCGAATAGCTCCGAATGTTCCTCAGGCTTGGCATCCGGTTTAAAGGAATTTACATCTCTATAATATTCAAAATCTCCGGCGTCAAACTTGAAACCATCGACGCCATATTCATCCATCAATCGGTCCAGTTGTGATTTGAACCAGTTGAATGCTTCGGGATTGGTCAGATCCAGCAGCGCACTGGCGCCGTTCCACCAACGCACTATCGCCGGCTCCCCATTATTGTCGGTGACCAGATATTGCTTGTTTGACAAGTCCCTGTAAACATCGCAGTCGGGGCTGATAAAAGGACAAACCCAGACCATCACTTTGAATCCCATATCGTGCAACCGCTCAATCATCTTCCCGGGATGAGGGAAACGTCCCGGGTGAAAATTCCATTTGCCATAATCTTCCTGCCAATTATCATCAATCATTAGCACTCCCGGTGGAAAACCATTTGCGATGATATTTCCCGCATAGGCTAAAACATCTTCCTGGTTTTGATCATACATCAGTTCAATCCAGGTATTGTACTGGGGACGGGCAAATAACAGCGAGTCGGGCATTTTACCGGAAGGCGGGAAGTATGTTCGGCTGGCATACTGGTAGGCTTCCCTGAGTGTGCCACTCCCTTTATAATACTGAACCGGGCCCTTTATCTTTAATTTTCCCGGAGAAAAATCGATCTGGTAAGGATGATCCGACCAAATCACTTCACCCGTGCTGGAGAGCATCAACGGCTGCACCTGATTTCCATAATTACTGTTGAAGTTCGCTTGATATGGCGCTGTCAGGGGCATTTTGTTGCCATGATTGATGACACCTGCCCACCAGTACGTATTTTTTTCCACATTAATATAAAGACTATCATGAAGGCTAACATTTTGTCCGTAAACCGCACCCGACATCAATAATCCGGTGATCAGGTTAAATAAAAGAATACTGATTTTGGGGATGTGACTGTATAAGTTCATACTTTCCTTTTCTGAGACAATGCTGTTAATAAGCCTAACGCTTCGCAACACCGGCAGCAAAAAGCAGAGCGACGAGGAACGAGGAGCGGCGCTTTTTGCTGCACGAGTGCATGCGATTGTCAGGCATGATTGGATTTTCCCCACTTTCTGAGTCGCCCGATAATCCCCTCATCACCGCGTCATCAGCGCGAACACACCCCAGCCCAGGTATTCACGCGTGTAAGCGGCGTAGCGCTCGGGTTCCGAGGCCAGTTTGGCTCGAACATCTTTGGCGAGCTCGTCCTCGGGATTGGCTTCAAGCCATCGGCGCATGGTGAGCCATTTGGCCGCCTCATATCTATCCCAGCCGTCTTGGTCAGCCAGAACCATCTCAACGACGTCGTAGCCAAGGTGGCCGAAAGACGCGAGAAGTTCAGGAAGCATGAGAAAGTCGGAGATTGAGTTGGCAAAACACCCCTTGGCAACATCTTCCGTCGGCGGTAACTGCCGCCAGTAGGGCTCGCCGATGAGGATGATCCCTCCGGGGCGGAGGCTCTGCGCCAGAAGTTTGATGGTGCCGACGACTCCCCCAGCGATCCACGTGGCACCGAGACAGGCTGCCATACCGGCCTTCTCGTCAGAGACGAAGCCGACAGCATCGCCATGGATGAACTTGACTTGATCGGCGACGCCGAGTTTTTCAGCGCGGAAATTCGCTTGCTCGGTGAACAACTGGCTCATGTCGATGCCGGTGCCGATGACTCCGTAATCGCGTGCCCAGGTGCAAAGCATCTCTCCCGAACCGCTGCCGAGGTCAAGCACTCGGGTTCCCTTATCCAGACGCAGCGCCGCGCCGAGAGTGGCGAGCTTTTCGGGTGTGAACGGGTTATGGATGCGGTGAGCACTTTCGGAGATGTTGAAGATCCGTGGGATGTCCATTGTGGAAAATTTCCTTAGTAAAATGGCCAGAATGATGTTTATGCAATCGCCGGGAACTTTCCGGCGTAGATCATTTCCTTATCAACCTGAAGTGTCCAATAGTATAAGCCTGGCGATAATCTTTCGTTAAGAAGAAATTCATTGCCACGAATAGCCTTGTTAAGAATGGTGTTTTCCTTGTTGTCAATGATTATCAATTCAAACGCTTTCCCATGGTTTATTAGATTCATTATCATGTGAGGAATCATGACGAGACAATTTTATTCTTCTTAACCGTCTCATAACTGTGTCTCTATTTTGCCTAACTAAGGTTCTAAATACCACCGGGGATGTGCATTATTGTAGGTCTGCAACGCAGCCCAGTTGGCACCGGACGAGGTGGCTCTGCTCACATTATCCAAATACACTCCGTCAAATCCCACGTCGACAATCCTGTCGATGGAAGATCTGCCATCCGCAAACGGGGAATGATTAAACATGGGATTTTTGTACGGGCTGCCTCCTCTTACGATAATGTCCCGCCACTCAGGATGCCACCAGATCGGGGTGGACTCGCTGGCGTATTGTCCGGCGTAAGCCGCCCATAGCATCCAATTCGGGATACCCGCATCCCTGAATCTTTCGCGGGCAGGTATGAATGTGCCGCTCTCAACCGTGCCGCGCCGGAAAGATCTTGGGCTGGGATCAACCATGGCCGGAGCGACATACCACCGGTACAATTCCGTCGTGCCGATACTCAAATACGCTATGACCTGCCGCCTGCCGCCCTGGGGTTTCCATTTAAGGGCTTCAACCTCTTCCCTGGTAAGAGACCCCATGTCAAAATGCGCGTCAATATAGAACGCATCCCACGCGGAGGCCGCGAGCTCCTCAATATACGCCTTCCTGCCTTCCTTTTGGGTATAGCCTTTCGCCACCCAGAAAAAGTCCCACTCAGTCCCGTGGTCGGCGATCGCTCGAGCCACCACCTCCGCAGTACCGGCGGGGCGAAATCGTCCGCCTGCGAAAGGAACCAGATAACCGGCAGTGGCGGTTATATCGAGACGACTGGCGGGATTGGCTTCCCAGTCCGGCCAATTCGTATATTTACCGGTGCTGATCATGTACAGGTGGTTTTTCGCATCCATCATACTGTTGACATCGTTGCTGTTTAATGTGTGCGCCACACCGGCGGGTATCGGATGATGGATGATGTTGTAACTGTTGGAGGATGGCGAATATATCGGCATGTAACCGGGATTTCCTTTCCCCGGTGACTGATACACTTCGGCACTTAACCGCGGGTGCCAGAGAATATTGTTATCGGCGGCGATTTTCTGGTTGTCGGCAACAGCTTGTACGGTGCTTCCATTGGTGTTCGCCGTACCCTTTATGCCAACCTTGGTCAGGTTCGCCAGCCGGGTTACCGTCGTGGGGCTGAAATTTTCAATCCCCCAACCGTCGAGCAGGTTAAGGAGATTCCAATCATATGAATTGTTCGTATCTCCATCGATGTGGGCATATTCCAAAGTGTCTTGCGGAACAACCTGAAAGTTCGGATTTCGAGTCTTCGCCTTGATGGCCACCTCCATTATTAGTGCCTGCATCTTGCGGGCGCGCCCAACTGCGCTGACATCATCAGGATCACCATAATACTCTTCAACTTTCGCATTTAGCTCTGCTACGGTGTGGCCGCCCTTGGGTTTCCAAGAGGGATCTTGTTCGAGCTCAGTAACCGATAGCAAATGTTTGGGAATCCACGACAGCAGGGTGGGAGCGACTCCCATAGCGGCGGCTGCAAGCGTGCCGGTTTTCAAAAAGTCTTTTCTGTTCATAAGGTTCCTTTACCGGGATGCTGAAAAACTCTCTTTGCAGTCATGCCCGCGAAGGCGGGCATCCAGAATCTCAAAGAACAGCAAGGATTCCCGCTTTCGCGGGAATGACAAAAACGGGTAATCTCTGACTTTCTCAGCATCCTGCTAGAGGACGACTTTAGTCGAACCAATTAAGTTCGCGCCAAGGTCAGCATTCCAGCTATTTCCCTTATTCGCAAACCGTATGCAGCGCTTGTTGGCGCTGCGCTCTTTGGGGTCATTGATCTTCAGGTAAATATCATAGTCCCCGGCAGGAACGCTGCCAAATGCGGACATTTCAACCGAGAAGTTCAAATCACGCCATGCAGCCGGATTGGTTGCCCTGGAGTCCGGCATTGCGCCATTCGGACCCGCCTCGGCAGGCCGCCAATCATACGGGTCGATGTTCGTCAGCACCGCAGTGGACACAAACCCGCTGGATCTGGATTTCAGAATCACCTTCACGGCTTTCTTGTTAAAAATCTCACCCCAGCCGACGTTTTGGATCTTGCCTTCGAACATCAGGGTGCCATTCTGCTTTACCCACTCACTTGCTTTCGCCTCGCGCAGCACCAGCCGGTAGCCAAGTCTGTCACGGTAATATGCCAATGCGCTTTGGCCTTCATATACCGGGTCATAGACAACCTGCACTGTTTGACCATTCCACGGGTACGTTATCTCCACATCAATGCTGGCTCGTGTATAAGGATAATCTGCCCTCGACTTAAAACTTCCCGGACCCTGCTGCATACACATATAAGTAAATTTGGAAATACTGTGTTCATAGAACATGGAAGGAAAACGCAAAATCACGTCGTTGAAAGGGTTGTCTACTCGTTTGCCGACGGGAACATAGCCTCCGTTGGTGCCGGAGTCAGGCTCTTCAGCAATTTGTTCACCGCCGTAGATGGACATCTTGCCGAGGAAGTTCATAACCTTGGTACGATCCCAATCAATGAAATAGACTCCACGCCACCGCGGATCACCTAACTCTTCCGGGACGGCTACAAGCCTGTTGGTTCCGGAATCATTATACCCTATAACCGGTGATACTCCGGGCCTAGTTAGTGACGGATCCACTCCGTTTGGATTATATCCTGGCAGAATTGGATCATGCGCCAGCATTCTATACCCTTCGGTCAATGAGCCATTGTCACCATAAGAATATTCGTCCGCTGAAAAGCCATTTGAATCGTCGAACGTACCAAAACGCGCCTCCGGCGTACCGCGTACCGGGGTGTGGAAGGTATCCAGTGTGCCAAAGTCATAAGTAGTATTGTATGTGCGGTTATACCAATCCAGGAACCCGCCAATGTGCGTCATTATCGGTTTACCATCGGGAACCGCGTCCAGCAATGAATTTAAAATGATCTTGTAATGGCCCGGTACTTCAGCTTCATAATTTGAGTGGCTTTCGCCCCAGGGACCAAAGGTGCCCGAATCAAATGCCCATAAAACGTCTGAGTATTCCTGGAAAATCGGCTTAAGCTGATGATAATGATACTGTACCCAATTCATATCTGTAAACCCGGGCACGGTACACATTCTAAATATTGGCGAAGATCCTCTCCATGTGCCCGCGCCTGCTTTTGCAATGTGAGCAGCACGATTCTCAGCCGTAACCGGTTTTTCGTAGTCTGCCTTATAATAGTATCTTTCATTGGCGGATGTGGGGCCGTCGTCTTCATAATTAAGATTATCTGCGGTCCAAACAAAATGGTTCCAGCCTTTTGGGTCATAACAAACGCGTATATGCGCGACACTGTTGGTGTTGGATCTTATGAATTCAAGTTGTTTACTTATGAAATCAAGCCCATAGGAGGTTATGGGTCCGTCTACTCCTACTCGAGTATGGTCAGCGGGAGTACCAGGGGAGCTATCGCACCATGCATTCGACGAAAATTCATTCAGGACAAGGTAGAACTGAACGATGCGTGGTTCAACAGGGACATTGCAATACCCGGGACCTGCTCCTTCCGGACCAAAATAAATCGGCGGGGTCATTTCGTAAGCCATCTCAAAGGGTTGGCCTAAAATTGTATTGGCGCTTGCCGGAACTGTCATATACCCCCAATAGTTTGAACCTCCCGGTTTATCAGGGATAAAGGCACCCAGGCCGGCAGCATCGTCATTGCCTCTTTCAAAGCCTCTGTCCGGATTTGGTATATCAACAGGATTCTCCGTATAGTCAAGCGCCTGTAACACAAGCGGCCCTTCCTTACTATCGTCCGCGCCCTCCAATTGAAGGTCGTTTCCTGCAGTCCTCCCCGCACATGCGACCCATAACAATCCTGTCAGTATTAGTCCAACGATTAACCCGATTTCATTCAGTCTGATGACTTTTTTCATAAGCCCAAACCTCCAACCCAATCTCATGAATGTATACCTTCGCCGATGTAAATCAGGGGGTGACTTTGGTCGAACCAATCAAATTTGCGCCAAGGGATGTATTCCAGATATTATAATTCGCAAACCGAATACAGCGCTTGTTAGCGCTTTGTTCTTTGGGATCATTGATCTTCAGGTAAATATCATACTCCCCGGCAGGAACGCTGCCAAATGCGGACATTTTTACCGAGAAGTTCAAATCACGCCATGCAGCGGTATTGTCCGGCCTGCTGTCCAGATCGGGCCGCCAGTTCCTTGCGTCAAGGTTCGTAAGTGCCGTGTGGGTGTTATGACCTTCCTTAGGTTTCAGAATTATCGACACATTTTTCTTGTTGACTACAGTACCAAAACCGACGTTTTGGATCTTCCCTTCGAACTTCAGGGTACCATTCTGCTTTACCCATTCACTTGCATTAGCCTCGCGCAGCACCAACCGGTAGCCCAATCTATCGCGGACATATTCCATTCCGTTTCTGCCGTTGTATACCGGATCAAAGATTGCCGTTCGAGTCACTCCATCGTGTGGAGAGGTAAACGGTGCGGTGACATTTTCTTTATTATAGACAAAATCGCCCCAAAGTTTGTAAGTGCGTGAGCTATAACTTGTATTCAAATGAGTTGTTTGAGCATAAGCGGCTTCATAGAGAACGTTCGGAAATCTGGGGTAGATATTATCGCCAGACCCGGGCCCAACTGTTTCACCGCCGTAGAAGTTATTTTGATTTCTCATCCAGGTTAAAGCAGCGTTACGATCAAAATCGCCTCCAATTAATCTATACCCCTCGGAAAGCGAGCCATTGTCATCATATGAGCTGCCTCTCGAACCCGCCGAATAGCTATCGTTGAACATACCGAAACGCTGCGCCGGTGTTCCGCGTGCCGGGGCCGGCATCAAATGAGTAAAGCTATACTCGGTACCATACTCAACGTTATGCCACGCCATGACTCCGCCCGCATGTACTAAAATGGAACGCGAAGCGGGAACATAGCCCAGCAACGCTTTCAAAAGCCAGTGGTAACCTTCCGCTGTTCTGGCATATGATGACGAGTGCATTTCGCCCCATGGGCCAAAGATACCCCCTTTGACAGCCATTATGGTCTCTTCAAATTCGCTGAAAACATTTCCAAGCTGCCAAAGATGATATTCCACCCAGTTTTTGTCCTCATGACCGGGGATGCCACACAAATCAGATTCTTGTGGAACACCTGTTTCATACCAAACCCGACCTTGTGGCGCCCCTGGTTCGCAATCATGAATGAACTGGTTATATCCTCCACGATTATTATAAGTAAAGCCCCGTCCGTCATAACTAAATTTCACAATGGCAACGGCTTCGCTTTCTTTTACTCTTTGAAGCGCTGCCCTTACATAATCAAGCGCAGCGGGTGTTAAAGGTTGAGTTGTTCCATAATCCGGCGGAAGAGCACCATCAGCACTCCAGGGCCCGATGGGCATTCCGGTGAGAGGGGCATTCGACGAAAAGTTCCTGAGGTCAAATGACATATAAACGATGCGGGCGTTGACAAAGACCGTGGTACCACTAATAACGGCTCCCAAGTCAGGTAAAACCGGAGTTCCGCTGTCGACCGGAACCACATATTCTTTGGGTCTGTAAAAGCCCCTGTCCGGATTTGGTATATCAACAGGATTCTCCGTATAGTCAAGCGCCTGTAACACCAGCGGGGCAACATCTCTGTCATCCGCACCATCCATACCATCCAATACAGTGTTGTTTCCGGGAGCCTTCCCCGCACATGCAACACACAACGAGCCTGTCAACACCAGGCCAACGATGAACATTATTTCATTCACTCTGAATACTTTTTTCAAAGCCCAGCCCTCCAACTTAATACAATAAATGTACAAAACTGTTTTCGTCGATAACAATTTTTATGGTTCTTGTCAACTTTCAATAGTGAGTGTTTTCCCGTTTATTGAAAATGCTATTTTACAATTTTCCATAAATCTCTCCTAAATTTTATGTTTAAAAACATATCAATGTCTCCGTTTTTTCAGATAAATATTTCCATATTCTCCTCAATACAAAACGATCAACGATGCGCGTTTGCGGCGCGGCGCGCTCGGCGAGATCCACAGCCGAATCCAAAAAACGTTTGAAACTTGCACGATTTGAAGGACAACTCGCGCGCCAGCGTCCGCAACACGCGCTTGTGTACGCCCAGCATGGGTATGAACTCATAGGGTGCAAGTCCCTTGTAGGAAGATCACCGTAATGCTGTGAAGCATAACGCGAACTACTAGCGAAAGGCAAGGGCAGAGCCGTGAGGCGATGTCCGATGGTTGCTGAGCTTGCCGAAGCAAGGAAGCCGGCCGCAAAGCGACGAGCCGACGAACAGAAATGCCATAGAAGGCTGAGCCTGCGGGCGAGTTAGCACATGATAACGAAGCCCTGTGATCTAAGTTGGGCACGGTAAATGGCGCGGTTGTGTCGCGAAAGTTCATGTCCCTTATCTGGGGAGATCTGCCCAACACGCGGTACTGGACACGGTTGTCAAAATTGCCAGCCGGGCCACTGGCCGAGAACAAGCCCCGGCATGCTTTCTCTCCTGCTGCCGAGCAAAGCATGAGTTCTTCCGCACTCCGCGGAAGAAAGACACAAATCGAGTACAGCAGGACATCCTGTTCAGCACAGCGCCGGGTGTAGAAATACGCCCGGTGATTGAGCAGAAGTCAGCAGAGGCCATAGTAGCCAAACGCTTGGGGTAATGCCCAAGACACGGTGAAGGGCCGAACATTGTGGTCAAGCAGTAACACCGCCACGCTCGCTCATCATGACCATGACTCCCGACCGGGACGACGTCGTTAAGCGGCGCGTTGGCGACTGCGAACCTTGAGTGTACAGGAGCAATTCGATGCTGGAACAAATCCTGAGTGAAGCGAATCTTACAGCGTTTTGCAATTGAGTGTTTATGTTATAATATAACCGCTATGTTGAAACCAACCGCGAATGTCTTGCTTCGTGACTTGAGCAAAGGCCTGTTTCAAAGCGCGTCGCAAAGTAATCATAGTATCGGCTTTGATTTTACGCAGAAAAACTTTGACCTTTGAAATACATTCTTCAATTGGATCAAAGTCTGGCGAATAGGCTGGGAGCGGCTCAAGTTGTGCACCTGTCGCTTGAATCCGTGCGATGACATTTGCGTTTTTGTGAATTGCGACGTTGTCCCACAAGACAATGTCGTCCGGGCGCAACAAAGGCGCGAGAAAATGCTCGACATACTGTTCTAGCACGCTCGTGTCAATGGCGCCTTCAATCATCATCGGTGCTTGCACGCCCTCCAAGGTGAGAGCGCAGATGACCGAAATATTGGCACCCGTCTCAAATCGTTCCACCGCTTCTGCGCGTTTACCGCGGGGAGCGCGCGCGTAATCGCGAGTCATACCCAAATGCACGCCAAATTCGTCAATAAACCAGAGCCGCGCAGTGGGCAGGCTCAACTGTTTTTTGCGAAGGCCGCGCGCTCTGACGGGCTCGCTTCGCGTGAGCGACGGGACTTTTTTTTCGCGTGAGGTCGATCTTCTGCAAGCTCCGGCAGACCGTGCTGATGCTTACTTTCTGCCGACGGCGTTGATTGAGCTTCTCGCAGAGTTCCGCTAGAGTGGCGTCGGGTTGAGCGGTGATCAGTTCCTTCAATTTCAATATGTGTGATTCATCCAATTTCGCCGACGCGCCTCCGCCATGAGGACGTGGTACTACATCACCGGTTTCGTTGCGTTGGGCGAGCAATTTGTAAACGTAACGCTCAGTGACGCTAAACATGTCGGCAATCTGCGCAATCGTTCATTCCTGCAGATCAACCGCGTTCACGATTCGACGCCGGAGTTCAAGTGGGTATGCTTTCATACCCATGAATTTACAACTAATTTTCATGAACATGCAAGTGCACAACTCTGTAATCGCGCCTGGAAGCAAGTGCGCGCGAATCAAGGCGCCGCGGGCGTTGATGGCATCACCATTGACGACTTTCCGGCCTACATTCGCGAACACTGGCCGCGTGTCAAACAAGCACTGCTTGATGGCACCTATCAGCCGCTTCCTGTCAAACGCGTTGAGATTCCCAAGCGCAGTGGCGGCAAACGACCGCTCGGTATCCCGACGGTACTCGACCGCCTGATCCAACAAGCCGTCCTGCAGGTGCTGCAACCAATCTTCGACCCGACCTTTTCGGAATGGAGCTTTGGCTTCCGCCCGAATCGCTCGGCGCATGACGCGGTCAAGACCGTGCGAGCGTTAATCAAGCAGGGCTACAAAGTGGTCGTCGATGTTGACCTGTCGAAATTCTTCGACCGCGTCGTTCACGACATTCTGATGGCCCGCGTCGCCCGCAAAGTCAAAGACAAGCGCGTGCTGCGATTGATCGGCCGTTACCTGCGTGCGGGTGTCATGGTCGATGGCGAACTCCAGGCAACGCGTGAAGGCGTTCCGCAAGGCGGGCCGCTGTCACCATTGCTAGCGAACATCGTCTTGGATGATTTTGACAAAGAATTTGAAAAGCGTGGCCACCGCTTTGTGCGTTATGCAGATGACTTTGTTATACTGGTCAGAAGCGAGCGCGCGGCTCATCGTGTGATGGCGAGCGTGACGCGCTACCTGCAAGACAAGCTCAAACTGGCAGTCAACCAGGAGAAGAGCAAGATCGTTAACGCAGATGACTGCGAATACCTTGGCTTCACGTTCAAGGACAAGCGCATCATCTGGTCAGATCGATCGCTTGCGGACTTCAAGCAGAATGTCAAAACCTTGACGAGACGCAGTTGGGGCATCTCGATGCGCCGGCGAATGGAAGAGCTGTCACGTTACCTCCGTGGCTGGATGGGTTACTATGCGCTGTCAGAGTATTATCGTCCCGTGCCAGAGTTGGACGAGTGGCTGCGTCGTCGTGTGCGGATGTGCTATATCAAACAATGGCCCAAACCGCGCACGCGCATCAGTCAGCTACTCAAACTCGGCGTGCCGCAAGACATGGCGATTTCCCTCGGCATGAGCAGTAAAGGCTGGTGGAAACTCTCGCGCACGTATGCGACACAACTTGGGATTTACCCCGTTGGATAAACGCACTATTTGTATGAAAGCCCTATATGTGATCTATCCTACGGGGTGAATAATGCCTGGCTCGCTCGTCAAGGATTGCTTTCCATCAAAGAACTCTGGTGCGCGTATCACTACCCGCAATGAATCGCCGGATGCGGACCCGCATGTCCGGTGGTGTGGGAGGGGCGGGAGAGAAGCCCGCCCCGACCCGCTTAGCGCCACCGTTTATCCTTCGCCACAAACTTTATGTTGGCATAGATGGGATATTCGATATTAAATCTGATAGATTGAATGCATCATAAACCTCTTTGGCCTTCCCGTACACTTCGTTAACAAGTTTAAGGTTCTCAAAGCAAGTTTTTGCTTTTTCAAGCCATTTCCTAATTCTACCTTTGTCCGGTTTTGATTCCTCGGTTAGTTCATCTTTGACTTTTTCCAAACTCAACTTTCTGACTTATCGTTTAGACCGCGATTTTATTGAATTTTCTTGTAGTTTTTGGCGATAGCAATTGAAAAGGCCCTCATGGTTTGCGTAAATTTGTTCATGCCATTAAACACTTTTTGAACAAACCACACGCAACCAGAAAGGGCCTGTAAGATGAAAAATGGGCAAAATTTTCATGCGATCCAAATCGAAAATAAGATGGTCGCTTTTTTGAAAGCCTTCGGCGTGAAGTCGTTGCTCAGATGCTGTCAGATTCGGAAACGTCGCGGTGCGTCGCCCTTTGATATTTTGGCCAAGATTCTGCAACTGCCCTTTGCCCAGCAATCCTTTTACCACGATCTAATTGCAGCAGGTTTGCCGGGCATGTGCAAAGACACGATTTATGCGTTGTTGAATAACCCGCGTTACAATTGGCGCCGATTTTTGCTCACGCTCTCTGTCACCCTGATCAACCGTTTCTTTCAACCGCTCACCAGCGAACAACGTGAGAAGGTTTTCATCATCGATAGTTCGATCTATGCCCGTGCGCGCAGCAAATGCACCGAGTTGTTGAGTTGGGTCTTTGATCATCTGCTGGAAAAGTCCATCAAAGGTTTTCGCTTGCTCACCCTGGCTTGGTCGGATGGCAATACGTTGGTGCCTGCCGACTTTGCCTTGCTGGCGGCCACGAAGGAAGATAAGCGCATCAACGCCATCAACGAAAATATTTCAAAACGCAGTCGCGGTTACCAAAGACGCTTGGAAGCCTTGAAAACAGCGCCTGAAAACGTACTGCTGATGCTCAAGCGTGCGCTCGCTGCCGGACTGTCCGCGCGTTATGTTCTGATGGACAGCTGGTTCGCGTTCCCCGGCTTGATCATCGCCATCAAGCGCCTGCGACGGAATTTCGATGTGATCTGTATGCTCAAAGACATGCCCGGCATTCGGTATCGTTATCGCCGACGCACGTTACGGCTGGGCGATTTGTATGCCGTGCTCAAAAAACGCCGTGGTAAGGCCATCGTCAAAGCCAGCGTGATCGTCCGTCTGGCCTGTGGCATGCGTGTGCGTATCGTATTTGCCAGCGGCCGAAATCAGAAAGGTTGGGTGGCCTTGTTGTCAACCGATCTGACGCTTTCCGAGGAAGAAATCATTCGCATTTATGGCAAGCGCTGTGATATCGAAGTTTTCTTCAAAGTCATCAAATCGCATCTACGCCTGGCGAAAGAGATTCAAGCGAAAAGTTATGATGCCTTGATTGCGCATACCACGCTCGTGTTTACGCGTTATCTGGTGTTGGCATGTCAACAACGCCAAGCCGTGGATGAACGCACGCTCGACGGCATCTTTCGAGAATGTATACAAGAACTCAAAGACTTGACCCTCGCCCAGGCGATTAACCGCCTCGTGGTATTTGTGATTGAACGGTTAAGGCAGCGTTGGGAGCTTGGTGAAAAACTTCTAAACCAATTAATTGACGAACTCATAAGTGACGCCACAGGCCTGTTTTTACAGCCTCAAATCACGAAGTCAGAAAGTTGAGTAAGCTTATTTTGCTTTAAATGCTTCGTGTTCATTCCCAAAGTGAAAAATATGCCAAAGGGGCCGGGGGCAAACAGTATATCATAAACAGGATGAAATTGCGTCTTGCAAGGTAAGCGACGAACGGATAAATCCAATCGAAATGGACTTTCCTCATGCAGCAGCATTGAGATTGCATTTTGGGGTGGAGAAAAACAGTGATCTTTGGAGGTAGGAGGGTGGTTGAGTTCGCGAAGAGCGTGGCTATGCAAACGCGGAGAAGTGATCCGACCCAAATGCGACGATGAAGATTGCATAGCCAAACTCCTCATCTTCTGCCAAGCATCCCGGGCAGGTTGCGCGCAGCAGCCGCCCCCAAAATAGTAAACGTATTATGCGAAATGCCAAGCAAAGAGTCAAGCGGGATTTTCGTTAAGGACGGGCACGATATTCCTCTGAGAAATGATCATGGATGCGTGTCGATGTGAATTTAATTCGGGCAATGGGTATTCTGAATTAAAAACAGGATGACCTGGCTGCGAAAGAGTCGGGCATCGTCAATTAAGATCCGATTCAGTGACAAACGCAAACGATTTTCGAGCTTGAGGTTCGCCTCGATACCTGAAATTAGAGTTATTTTATGGAAGGATTCGACGCTAAATTATCACCAACATTGCGGAGATGTTCGCCAAAACAAGGACTTACGCTTGAAAAACGCGCATCACCGTCGGTCTCATAACCCAAAGGTCGGAGGTTCAAATCCTCTCCCCGCAACCAATCTAAATCATTGATTTTGTGTAGCAAGGGAATCCAAAAGATTCCCTTTTTTGTTTTGTGGTAGGGACAAATTGGGACAGGAGGGGACAGGGTTTAGCGCTAAAATAGCGCTTGGGTAGTGGTGAGTCAGTTGGCTTGCTCGAGCGATCTTTGGTTTTCAGATTCGATCCTTACGGCCGTCTCCTCGGTTGATCCTTAGATTCTCTTTCGATGTGAGTGCACCGCTTGGGTATCGGTGTGCGGAGAAGGACCCATACCGTCTCCTTCCTGAGCCTTTCAGATTGATCGTCACTCCAATTAATTTTTTGAGAGAATTCAATTTTTTCTTGATATTTGTTCTCATCGAATTATATTGCCCTGCAGAGGCAATTGCGCGAAAAATGAGCCTCTCTGGGGAAGACAGAAGCGCCCGGTTGCTTTTGCATTTTATAAGCTGCCCGCTTGTGCCATCCCGACCAAATTCAGAATACTTGGTGGAAGTGAGGTCGGAATGCTCAATTGTTTTTTGGCTGTAATCCTTCCAACTTTTCGTGAGCTTTGTGGGGATAGCTCCGCCTCGCTTGAAATCACTCTGCAAATTCCGAGTCGAACCTTCTTCCGCATATCACACATTTCTTTACTCGTTTTCAACCAACTCGTTCAAACAGAATGTCCAAGCCCGCGCCGGAGTACCGGCATTTGCTGGTCGCGCTGTTGGGCCGCACGCCCCAGGTTTTGACCGAGACGCTGTATGCCCTGTGCGTACAGAAGGGGATACCCATTTCGGAAGTCTCGGCCATCTCCACACAAGAAGGCCGGCAGGTAGCGCTCGATAAATTGCTCGAACCGCATGGCGGATGGCTTTATCGACTGCAGCATGACTATCCCAATCACTGCCGGCAAATACAGTTTTCCGCCGGCCAGATCTTCGTAGCGCAGGATGGACTATTGCCGTTGGCGGATATTCGCACCCGGCAAGACAGCGAAAACTTTCTTGAATTGATCTTGCGCGTGCTGTGGGAGAAAACCAGCGACCCGAACAACGTTGTACACTGTTCTCTCGCCGGCGGACGCAAGACGATGAGCACCTACATGGCGCTGGTGATGCAAATGCTGGGACGCGAGCAGGACAAGCTCTATCACGTCCTACTGACCCCGCCGGAGGTGGAGCATCATGCGGAATTCTATTATCCCGCGCCGGTGTCACAGATTTTCAGCTTGTCCGACGGTCGCGAGTTTGACAGCGCCAAAGTAAAAGTCGAGTTGGTCGAGATTCCGTATGTCCGCCTGCGGGAGAAATTGCCGGTAGAAGTTCTTGAGCGCCGCGCCTCTTTCGCCGAACTATTACAGTGGACGCAAGCCGAAATCGCCGCGCTGCCGCGTGCGCCCATGCTGCAACTGGCTCCCAAACGCCGGCTTCTGCGCCTCGGCGGCCGGGAGATCGAGCTGCCGCCCATCGAGTTTTGTTTGTATTGGCACTTTGCCGAGCGCAGCCAAAAGCGGTCGCCGACCATTCCGCGTGAAGCTTACGAGCAGTATTTTGAAAAGCCGGAAGGCAGCGCTTTTTTAGCCGCCGCAAGCTTGAAAGATTTGCTGGTCAAATATCGCGCCCTCGACAGCGCCGCCGGTATGCTCAAGCGCTTTGAAGATTCCCTGCAACGCGACAAGGGCCTGACTTTGGAGCGGCTGCTGCAATACATCAGCAAGATCAACCGCAAGCTAGATTTGGCTTTGGCCGATCTGGAAACTTTTGAGCTTTACCGGATTAGTGCCGTAGGACGGTATGGCAAATGTTATGGCTTGAAACTGGACGGGAGGCTGATTCGGGTAGAGGAATGACAAGGTTGTGGTAAGGTTGTTGGGTTTGCCCGTTTCAGGATTGTTGATTATGATGATTTGATTGGAACATTGGAGAAGTGAAATGGCAGATAATCCGATACCGGAAGAACTGAAAAGCGATCATTTGTTTTTGCTCATTGGCGGCAATCCGTTGCCCAATTGGGTGGCGGCGAGGGTGCTATTGCGCGAAGACGGGCAGGTTTATTTGGTTCATTCAAAAGAAACCAATGAAGTCGCCCGTCGTTTAGCCGGTGTTTTAATCAAGCAGCAATATCGCCCTCCGATATACGTGCCTGTGCTGGACGCTTCTTCTCCCCATGAGGTGTATCGTGCCCTTGAGCAGCAAGTGAAAACCATCAAATCCGGACAGATCGGTTTCAACTATACCGGCGGCACCAAAGTTATGTCCGTACATGGTTATTTTGCCATCAAAGACGGGCGCGCACAAGGCCCGCCCGCTCCGATTTTCAGTTATCTCGATGCCCTCAGTTTGAAAATGTATTTCGACGACGGCCGCGAGCCTATTTTTGTCGGCCTAGCTCCTCGCGCCAGTTTAACACTAAAAGAGCTCTTGAGTTTTCACGAAGTAGTCGGCATGCAGAACCCGAAGCGAGAACCCGTTGCTCCGTCTGTGGTCGAAGCCTTGAAAGAGTTGCACGGCAACGAGGATCGCTACTTGAAGTGGCGCAAATGGATAATGGAGCTGCAAAATCCGTCCAAAAAAGATTTAGAAAAACCAAAGCCAAAGGCTGAAGACAGAACACTGGAAGATTTGGAGAAAGAGTTCCCAACAATTGCAAATGCATTGCTGCAAAATGGTCCTGCTGAAATAACTTGGAAGCAACTTTGTCAACAACGAAGGGACGTTTGGCCGTTCAAAAGTGCTGGGGAACTCATCAATTGGCTGGAAGGGGAGTGGATGGAAAGCTACGTGCTGGCAATGCTCCAGAAGATTGCCACACGCTATCCTCGTCTTTTGAATAACTCCGGAATGGACTTCAAAATCGAGCTGAAATCAAGTAAAGGTAAATTCGATTTTCAAGTCGATGTTGCCGCGATGCGAGGTTATCAACTACATTTCATTTCCTGCTACTCTGGGCATCACAAGCAAAACAGTAAATATAAACTTTTCGAAGCCTTCACTCGCGCCAAACAGATCGGCGGCGATGAAGCGGGCGCGGCATTGATTTCTATGTCGGAAGATCCAAAGAGCATTGAATACGATGCTGCGCAGGTCCTGCAGGCTGAGGGTCGCATCAAAGTCTATGGCCGCCGTGAGCTGCAAGACTTGGAAAGGCATTTAACGGATTGGTTTCAAACCGAAATTCCATCGGAGTACCTATGAGCAATTTCATCCTGACCATGCTGGACACCTCCGGCATTCAACCCTACATCTTCGGCAGCAACCGCTTGCAGGAAAACATCGGCGCCTCCGAGCTGGTGTATCGCGCCACGACGTTGTGGGCGTTCGAGGCGCTTGCAAAAGCAAATTTCAAACACAATGTGCTGAAGCCCGCTTTGTTGGATTGGGATTTGGATCCCAACCGCGCGATTGAGCATGATGCGACGCTGGACGCCGAAGTGGTGTATGCCGGTGGCGGCAACACGTTCATCATCTTTCGCAACCTCGATCAAGCCAAATTGTTTGCACAAGTTCTAACGCGAAAGATCTTGGAGGAAGCCGCAGGTTTGACTGTTGTCGCGCAGCACTTATCCATCGAATGGAACAACCCCGATCATCGCCTAGACATGAAACGCAAAGAATTATTGCGAAAGCTGGGCGCGCACAAACAAGCGCGATTGCCCTCTATGCCGTTGTTAGGATTGGGAGTGACGGCCGCGTGCGAATCCACCGGTTTGGTCGCAGTGCAGACGAACGAAAAACTGAAATTGCGCAAAGAAGAAGAAACGCGTTTGATTTCGCGGGAAATTGCGTGCAAACTGAGATGGCGCAACAAAGCGAATGAACGATTGCTGCACTATCTCGAACCGTTGCCTTCCGGCACGCACTTTGAGTTTCCTTACGAAATCGACAAGCTTGGGCGTATTGAAGGCGAGGAAAGCTATGTTGCCGTGATTCACGCTGACGGCAATGGCATGGGTGGGCACATTGATCGAATTGGCGAGCGTGTTGCCAAAGAAGTTGACGCAACTGATGTCGCAAAATTCAATCGTGAATACGTGAAGCAGATTCGCAGCTTCTCACAAGAAGTAAATAAGGCTGGACTTGCGGCTCTCGGGGCAGTTGTCGCAGAGCTGGACAAGGCGATTAAATGGAGCAAGGACAAGAAAAAATATCTTGTGTCGGACAAGGTGCCGTTGGAAGACAATCTCTATCTTCCCATTCGCCCTCTCGTGTTCGGCGGCGACGACGTTACCTTTCTCTGCAATGCTCAACTCGGTTTGGCTCTAGCTACCGTATATTTGAAGGCATTCGAATATGAAACGAAGAAAGAAGAAAGAAATTTGCGTGCAATGCACGCCTGCGCCGGCATTGCCATGGTCAAAATGCACTATCCCTTCGCGCGCGCTTACGCTTTGAGCGAGCAATTGGCCGGCAATGCCAAAAAATTCGTGCGCGAGGAAGCGAAAGAAGATTGCTCCGCTCTTGACTGGCACTTTGCACTCAGCGGCTTGAGCGGCTCGCTCGGCGCCATTCGTAAACGCGAATACGAACGCAGTAACGGTGATAAGCTGTATTTGCGGCCAGTGCGATTGTACAAAAAAGATGATACCGATCAGCACGGACGTTATTGGATCGACGGCATAGAGCGCGTCATTCATGAATTTCAAAATGACGAAAAATGGGAAAAGCGCCGCAATAAGGTCAAAGGGTTGCGTGAACACTTACGCTTAGGCCCTCTCGAAGTGGAGAAGTATTGTTTTGAATATGCTTTGCCGGCGTTGCCCGAGCTCATCGCGGGTGAAAAACACGGCTGGGCCGGTGACCGCTGTGTGTATTTCGACGCCATCGAGTTGATGGATCATCACGTTCCTTTGAAAGCTGTGGAGGAAACAACATGACAAACATGACTCTGAAATTGACCTTGAAAAGCGCAGCAACATTTGGCCGTGGTGACGGCGTTGCCGGCCTCGTTGATCGCGAGATCGAGCAGGATCGCGACGGCTTTCCCTTCTTGCGCGGCAGAACCCTCAAAGGCCTGCTCGCAGAATCTGCTGAGAACGTGGTGTATGCGCTCGAAAAACAAGGGCAAAAAGATTGGTGCACCACGAAGAATGCGCTTTTCGGAAAGCCTGGGCGCGGCCGCGATTTGGAAGAGCGAGGCATTTTGCGCGTGGGTGATGCGCGCCTGCCGGAATCATTGCGCACGCTGGTTTTAATTGAACGCGCCAAGACACCTGCGGCATTTCTACGCGAGGAGGTGGAATATGCCCTCACTGCCATTCGCCGCCAAACCGCGATGAACCCCGACGGGGCACCGGAACAGACCACTCTACGCGCCATGCGCGTTTTGCTGCGCGGCCTCGTGTTGGAAGCGAGTTTGAATTTTACACAAACTCTAACGGCGGAACAAGAAGCTCTCTTGGCTGCGACAGTGCTGGATTTTCGTCGCGCCGGCACCGGACGCAATCGCGGGCGCGGCTGGCTGCAAGCGGATTTGTTGAACGAAAAACAGAACGACATGACACGCACTTTGTTTGAAAAGTTTGTCAAGGAGGTGAAAGCATGAACGGTTTGACTTATACGTTGCGCCTGCTCGAGCCCGTACTCGCAAACAGCCTTGCCGGCGACGCCAACAGCGCGCGCAGTTTGATGTTCGTGCCTGGCGGGCTTGTTCGCGGCGCTCTCATCGGCGCGTATTTGCGCGACAAAAATCTATCAAGCGGCGATACCATGGACGAGGAATTCCGGCGTTTGTTTTTGACCGACGTGCCCCACGACGAAAACAATGAAGCGCCTCCAACCTCCAGCAACGGTAAATTCGAGCGCTTTAAAACGCGCTATCTTCACGCCTATCCGATTGCAGAAGATAGGAGAACCCTCCCTGCGCCGCTGGCCTGGAAAGTGCGAAAAAAAGATGCGGCGGGTGATGAGATAACTCCGACCGATCTTTGCAATTTTGCCGTTCGCGATCCTATTGAAGAAGATGATGATCTGGAGAAAGAAAAAGGTTCTTGGGAAAAAGTGAAATTCGAGTGTTTTTATCAAGCCGGAGAAACGGCTTACTCAAGCGAAGTGCCGATTTATTTCAACCTGCACACGCAACGCGACGCGGTTTACGGTCGCGCACTCGAAGGCCGTGGCGCGGTCTATCGTTATGAAGCCTTGCCCGCCGGCTTGCAAGTGCAGGGCGCGATTCTCACCGCAACAAAGGAAGACGCCAAGTATCTCGAAACGCTCTTGAAACAGAACAGCGATAGCCTTGTGCTCGGCAAAGCGCGCACGGCCGGCTATGGTCGCTCAAAGGTTGAAGCTGTCGGTGATCTCTCCAATTGGCGCGAAGCCCGGACTTGGAAAAGAACGACAAGCGACAACGAAGAGGAGTTTGACGACGAGCTGCCGACGGAAGTTGAAAGCTTCATCCTCACCTTTCTCAGCGAAGGCTTGGTGCGCGATGATCACGGGCAATTCACGCTGGATCCCTTGCCCGCTTTGAAAAAGAGACTCGGCGTTACATTGAAGCATGAGCCGGAGGTTCCGCTTGAGAAATGCTGCGAAGTCGCTCCGAAAATTTTTCGCGCCGTGGAAATCGTCGGCGGCTTCAACCGCACTTGGGGTTTGCCGCTGCCTCAAGTTCCAGCCATCGCCGCCGGCAGCGTCTTCGTTCTCAAAGCCGAGCCGGAAGTGAAGTGGGAAGTTTTAAAACAACTCGAAGAAACCGGCTTGGGTGAACGCCGAAACGAAGGCTTTGGCCGTGTGAAGATCGATTACTATCAGCCGGACACTGTAAAATGGACAAAAGCAAAAGCGGAGAACGAGACACCCAAAGAAGTCCCGCTCACAAAGGCGGCGGAAACCGCGGCCGCTTTCATGCTCAAGCGCTTGCTGCAACGCGACGTGGATCGCAAAGTCCTGAAGTTTGTGCGTGAAAAAGAAGTTCGCGAAGAAATTCCCAACAGCCAGCTCTCGCGCTGGCGCGTCATCATTCGCAGCGTACTGGCCCAAGGCACCGAGCCTTCGCGCTTGACAAAATTTGCCGCGGCAGAACGCACCAAGCGTAGCTCCGCTTGGCAAAAGATGGATCGCGCGCGCCTCAGGACTATTGGGTCGCCAAATGAAGACGAACCATCGCCTCGATTGACGGATTGGATCGATGATGTACTTACCGGTTCACATTCGCCGTGGCGGCAAATGGGTTATGCCGATGATAAACCGCCGATGCTTGAAATGGGCAAAACGATCAAATTTGAAGCCAATGAAACGATGGCTTTTGAATACAAACTTCGCTTGATCGATGCCGTGCTGGCTGAGTGCGCCAAAGAAAACAAAACTAGAAGGAAGAAACTGGAGGCGCGATCATGAATGAACACACACAAACACAAGTGAAAGAAAACGACGACAGTCGTCGCAAAACGCATCGTTACATTCGCGAGCGTTGGGTCATCACCGGCAAGCTTGAGCTGAAAACGCCTGCTCATTTCGGAAACGGCGAGCAGAGTGATCTCACTGACATGCCGCTCATCATGGATGAAGTGGATGACAAGAGGCCTTTGCTGCTGGGCACCTCCATCGCGGGCGCGTTGCGCAATTATCTGCGAGAAATCGAACGCGGCGACGGCGTGCCCTTGCCGTCACGAGAAAATGCAGCAGAACAAAAAGCCGAGCGCAGATTGGCAACAACGCTGCTCTTCGGCGGCTATCGCGGTGACGACGAAGGCATTCAAAGCCCACTCATCGTGCATGACGCCCTCGGCAGAATAAGCGGCCTTGAGTTGCGCGACGGCGTGGCAATCGATGCCAAGACGCGCACTGCTGCGGACGAAAAGAAGTTCGACATCGAACTGCTCGCGGCGGGCTCCAGTTTTGATTTGCACTTCGAGCTTTTGATCGGCGAGCCAAAAGAAGGGGAACACGCGAAGCTAAGCTTTAACGAACATCGCACACAACTCCTGCAAGCATTGGCAACGGCATTGCAAGGCCTGCAAGACGGTCACATCACCCTTGGCGCGCGCAAGCGCCGCGGCTATGGCGAATGCACGGCGCATTCATGGGAGGTGCAACGTTACAATTTGACCACAGGCGAGGGTCTGCTCGCTTGGCTTACGAGTGAGCGCGACGAAACCTGGAAGGAATGGCAAGCCGCGCCAGCGAAAGTAAAATCGACAATCATCGAGGCGCTGCAAGAGATCGATGCAACAATTTCGAAGCCAACAGAAGAAGATCATCGCCAGCGCGCAACCCTCACCGCGACTTTTGCCCTCGATGGCTCGCTCTTGATTCGCTCCGGTTTCGGTGAATCCGACACTGGGCCGGACACCGTGCATCTGCATTCGTGGCGAGTCGATCAAAGAAAGGCTGTGCCGATTTTGCCAGGCACCAGTTGGGCCGGCGTCTTGCGTCATCGCGCCAATCAAATTGTGCGCACATTGGCAAACAAAAATGAAAAAGCGCAGAAGCAAGCACTAGATTTTGTCAATCGCATTTTCGGCCCTGCTGAAATCAAGCGCAATGATCGTCATACATGGGCGAGCCGCTTGTCGGTTAAAGAAAAAGAGATAACAGGCCATCATTCGCTGGTACAGACTCGTGTCAAAATTGATCGTTTCACCGGCGGTGCGTTTGAATCCGCGCTGTTCAGCGAAGAACCGTTGTTCGGCAAAGAAAACACGGAAGTTACACTTGAACTAACCCTCCGCCCGCCTTATCCCAGAAATCAAGAGCAAGAAAAGGCGGAGGTCGGTTTGCTCCTCTTGCTCTTGAAAGATTTGTGGACCGGCGATTTGCCCGTCGGCGGCGAATCCGGCGTGGGGAGAGGGCGGCTCGTTGGTAAAGAGGCCAAGCTCAACTTTCAGAACAACAACTGGACAATCACAAAGGCCGGAGAAGCTGGCCTGTCTGTGACCGGCACAGGCGCCCGCACTGAACTCGAAGACTTTGTGAAAGCGTTCAACGATTCTATGAAAGCATCCAACAAAGAAATGGTACAATCATGAGTGACTTGAAAGATTTAGTTAAGAATGACATTCCCGCCCCAACGAACGACGCCGAGGTTGAAAAGTGGCTCAAGGCGAAAATGAGTTTAGACCACCCCTTTCTGCTCGCGCATGCGGACGACGGCGTGATTTGGGGCAAATGGACTAACGGTGCGATATACACTTCACATGAGATTGCGCCGAACATCTCGCCCCCATTGCTCGGCAAGACATTGCAGCAAGCTTTCATCTTCGGCGCGAAAAGCGAGATTCGTTTGTTTCGCGACGAATTGGGCGAATGGACCGCGAGGGAAATCAGCAATCCGGCGTCTACAACTGATTACATTATCGAATGGCAAATCCTGTGGGGAAGCGAAGTTGTTCAAATGAAGCCACAAGTTGATGCTCTGCTACGAAATGAGTTTACTCATGTGCGCGATAAAAGGCAGCAGGGTTTGGATCAGGTTCTGCCAATTCCAATAACCCAGGCTGAATTGGATATTGAACCCGCTGACAAGGCTAAGCGTCCGCGTTTGCTGGTTCATCACTTCATTGAATACAATGACTGCACCGGCGAAGCCCGCATCGGCCTGAGCCGGTTGGTTAATGTGGCTAAATTGGATGATGCCGAGACAGCGTGAAGCCGGACTTTCGCCAAACGATTTTGATTCTTACACCGCGAGTCGGCGCGAAGGTCCGGCTTCGCCCAAAATGGTCGCTAATATACAAGGAACAATCCATGGCCTTTCCCAAACAACCTCACGACATCGAATCTGGCCGCCGTGCGCTGGCGCCGTACAATTTCGTGCCGCTACCCGAGCGTGTCGTCACGCTCGCAATGAAAGATTTGCCCGATCAAGGGATCTATGGCAAAGATCATGATGGCAAAAACCTGTTGTCGGGTTATCTCGACTGCGAATTGACTACGGCCTCGCCGCTGTACGTGCGCGCCGGAATCACGCCGCAATATTTTCAGCTTGGCAAAGACACCAAAGACCAGTCCGATTTTTTTTATGTGCGCGATGCCAGTGAGCCGGTGATTCCCGGCAGCAGCCTACGCGGCATGTTGCGCAACTTGGTGGAAATCGCCTCTTTCAGCAAAGTCTCGTCTGTTTCCGACAAGCGACCCGTCTATCGCGCCGTGGGCGACATCACCAGTCATGGCGAGAACTATCGAAAAACCCTGATGCGTGACGAAGGCGAGAAGCACTACACCCCGCTCATGCACGGCGGCTACATGGTTAGAACCGCAACCAATGATTGGGCGATTCGTCCGGCTAAAAATATCGGCGGGACAACCTTTGCACGCATCCGTATCGACGAGCGTTTGTTCGACCAATTGCGCAAGGTGAAAAATTGCCAAACCGCATTCGAAATTTTTATTGAGACCGGCCCGTATGATTATGTTGAGGTCAAGGGTGGATTCCTGCACACTAAAATCGCGCGCGTGTTGCGCGCGGACCCTTCACCGGCAAAAGGCTTGCGGTCGGCCACTCTTGCGCGCAGCGGCTGGATATTCAGCAAGAAGACCGAAGCGGTAATTTATGAACCCGATCAAAATGTCAAACCGCTTGATTTAGACGATGATCAAATCGATGCCTATCGCGAGCAACTCAGCAAAGAAGCCAAGAAACTGCTCGGTGAAAAAGGTGTGTTGGTTGATGGCCATCCGGTGTTTTATGTGTTGGATGAAAAAGGCAAAGTTTTCTTCTTTGGCCACTGCCGCATGCTGCGCCTGCCCTATCCGCGTTCGCCGTTTGAATGCGTGCCCGAGTCTTTGCGCAGAGATGAAGAACTGGACATGGCCGAGGCAATTTTCGGATATAGCAAACGCTTTGAAAACGGTCAGACGCATGCTTATGCCGGACGGGTCTCTATTTCCGACGCCACGCTTGTGCCCGATCAGAAAGATTTATGGTTCGCGCCGAATAAGACCGTGATTCCCAAAATTCTCTCGGGCCCGAAGCCGACCACGTTTCAGCACTATCTCGTGCAAACGAGACCCAACAAATTTCAAATCGGGCGCACGCGCGATGGCCGGCCCAAGTACGAGATTCGTCTCTTTGATTATGCTTCGCGTTCGCCCGACGAAACCGTGATTCGCGGGCATAAACTTTATTGGCACAAGAACCGCGTCGCGTTGCGCGACATTCAGGAAACGCAACAGATCAAATCAGACGGCGACTCGCAGCACACGCAGATGCAGCCGGTGCGGCCCGGCGTGAAGTTTTGTTTCAAAGTCCGTTTTGAAAATCTCTCCGAGACAGAGCTTGGCGCGCTGCTCTGGGTTTTACAAATTGGAAGCGATGAGCGCTATCGTTTGAAGCTGGGTATGGGTAAGCCGCTGGGCATGGGCGCGGTGCGTGTGAACGCTAAACTGCACGTCATCGACCGCGAGGGCCGCTACGCGAAATTGTTCGGCAGCGACAAATGGCACGAAGGCGCGAGCGAAGATGAAACAAAAAGCCGCGATGCCATTGCCGCCTTTCAACGCTTCGTTTTGGGGGAATTGAATGAAAAAGTCGCACGCCAATTGGAAGAGTTGGAACGTATCAAAGCGTTGTTGCACATGTTGAGTTGGCCCGGTCCCGACCCGGCGCTGACGCGTTACATGGAAATCGAACGCCCCGATCCCACAGCCAAACGCGGCAAGCGCAACGAGTATGACGGCAGGCCGGTGTTGCCCACAACCGCGCAGTTTTTTGAGCAGACCATCTCAGCTTCAGCGCCCAAAACGGCTCCGGCAAAAGTTGCTTCGACGCCGGTGCAGCGAATGCCTTTGCAAGAAGACGAAATTCGCGGCGTTGTAGAGAAATTCGGCCTCGGCCCGAATCAATCCTACGGTTTCATAAAACGCGAGGGCAGCGACAAGTTCGTCTTTGTTCACAAAAGCCAGTTGTCCGGTGGCTTGAAAACTTTGCAAGCTGGGCAGCCGGTCATCTTCAAAATGGGCAAAGGCATGAAGCCCGTGGCCATCGGTTACGAAGATAAAAAAGATAAGAAGGTGAGCGAAGAAGAGGCGCAAGACGTGCGGTTGGAAACACAAGGCTCGCCTCAAACTCCGGCGCCGCGGCCGCAAGGTAAGCAGATCTCGCAACCGACTCCGCCCCCGATGGCGCCGGTGGGGTTCTCCGGAACCAAAGAAAAAATTTGGGTCACGATTGTAAAGCTAATGTCCGGCAACAAAGTACAAGTTAAAACCGATCAGGGCGAAGAAGCTGCCTGCACCAATCTTCCCGGATATCCCGCATCTCAGGTGGGCCAGCGATTTCGCGCCAATGTGACTTATGAGAAGGGAAAGCCGGTCAAAGCGGTCTTTAAAGGTTGGAACTAAACGAGGAGTTAGACGTGGCTATCACCGCCATACGTTTGCAAAACTTCATGGCCTTCGGCGAAGACACCGATGCGGAATGGATCGAGTTGAAGCCGATCACGCTGCTGTTCGGTCGCAACTCCAGCGGCAAAAGCGCGATCATTCGCGCGTTGCGATTGCTCAAACAAAGCCTAACCGATGCGCCGGCGGATTCTCCCTTTGCTTACAAGACCGAGGACGGAGTGGATGTCGGCTTTTTCAATACCATGCTCCATCAGAAAGCAAGAGACGAGCGAGAGAAAGAAGAGCAAGAAAAAGCCGGACAGGAAAAACTCATACTGCGTTTCGAGTTTCGCATGACGGTTTCGCCCTCTTCGCTCATGCGTCTATTGAGCCTCGAGAAGATAGAGGAAAAAGACGCGCAGGTAGAAATCGCCTTTGGCTTTGGCTGGAATGAAAGGCAGGGTCATGCCGAACTCGTCTTGCTTGTGATTGATGCGCCCAGCACACTTGTCGGCGAAAAACGGCGTACTATCTTTTGCGCTGATCGTTTGGAATACGAGAAAGCAAGGCAAGACCCCAATGCGTGGTGGTTTTGTAGTGATTTTTTGCCTCTCCCAGGCAAAACCTACAGAGAAGCCGATCAATGGCCAGCAGTGCTCATTGATTTGCAATCCGGTTTTCTGCCCATGCTCGATTTGACGCCCGAGGCTCGGCGACAGGCAGGTTCATGGGGAGACGAGGTGACCTCGGTTCGTGGCATCGTAAATGACTTTCGAACTGAGCTTGCCGAATTACTCAATCACATTGAATACACTCGACCGATGCGCCCAGAGCCGAAACGCTTTTACATGTTGGACGACGCTCAACAGCGTCACTGGGAACGACAGGGCTTGAGAGCGTTTCTAAAGCTCATCAAGAAAGAACTCAACGAGGCGCAATTAAAAGAGCTTGGCATTTGGCTAGAAAAGTTGGAGCTCGGTATCTATATCGATCCCAATGTTCTTTTCGACATTTCAGAGCGAGGCGTTGTATCGGAGCTTTATTTGGATGAGGGCAGCAAAGGCGTGCGTCGCGTCAGCTATGCCGACATCGGCTTTGGCGCGTCGCAGGTGGTCCCGGTTGTAATTCAAAGCCTGTTGGCAGAGGAAAATTCTTTAGTTATCATCGAGCAGCCGGAGTTGCACTTGCACCCCAGTGCGCAAGCGGTTTTGGCGGATTTGTTCATCAAAAAGTCTAATGACGGCGTGCGGTTTTTGATCGAGACGCATAGCGAGCATTTGATTCTTCGTTTACAACGACGCATCCGAAAACAGGTCATTCCGCCTTCCGATCTTTTCGTGATCTATGTCACGCGCAGAGGCGGCGAATCTCGCTGTCATTCTTTGCAATTGGATGAAGAAGGTGACTTTATTGACGATTGGCCCGAAGGATTTTTCGAGGATGGCTTTAAAGAAATGTTTGATTTGGAAGTTCTACATGAAAGCTCGACGATTGAGAAAGATGAAAAACCATCGGAGTGAATGACATGCTTTTTCGAACCATACACATGCCTGGACTTTACTCTCGTATACCGGCCGATTCTGCTAATGCTTTATCCTACTGTGGGCACCTGATTCAGGCTTTATTGGATTCCGAAAAAAATTGCGTTATTCTAGTTGATCAAAAGGGGGATATTTCAAACGAGATGGCCGTCGGTATTTCTCGATGGCCGATCAAGTGTCGCAAGCGAGCAGAGGAACTGTTAGAAAAGCTTAAGAAACGAAAGCGACTTTTTGTGATCCCTAGTGGTGGATTTTCGCAATCGTTGATTTGCCCTTGCCATCCTTGTATGGCGGCATGCGAAATTTCTATGACTCCGGACATTTACATGATTTTGACAAAAAACGAGTGCGCAACTTGCGCCTTAATGCCTCGATCAGTTATACTGGAGGAGTATGTTGTATCAACTTATAACGAGGAAAGAAGCAAAAAAGAGCGAATAGAACTTAATGAAGGTGAGTGGTCCAAGTTCGACTTTGAAGATAGAGTTTGGAAGCCATTATTTCGGCACACTAGAAAACGGGTTCGATTGTTCGACAGATTCATAGGCAGAACTATGAAGAAAGAAGGCAGCACTTTCAGGTTGGAGGCGAGATTTGAGAGTGCGCTGGACTGGATGTTAGAACAGTTCGCCAGTTTTCATTGTGGAAAGCCGAAGCCATCTTTTGAAATTCACACGGCGGTTGGTATGTATGAAACTGATAGCGCAAAAAATCCAGTAACTGCCGCCCAATACCTCCGCGATTGGGCGGCAAGCCGATCTGCCAAATATGGATGCAAAATCGTGATGCATGTCAAGAAAGAGCGAATAGGCTCTGAGATGAAAAAGAGCCGCTTCGTGATCACTGATCAGATCGCCCTGTTTGTTAGTCATGGGACTGATTTATTGAGAAAAGATGGCCGTATTAGAGGCGTCGAAATCTTCAACAGCCTTGAAGGCGATAAAATCATCAATGATTTTTTTGATAGGTTGGCCGCAATTTGAATTGTGAGACTCATCATGGACCTCCCTACCCACCAAAACTCGCCCCAAGCCTTTCGCACCGCCAGCACGTCATACAACTTTGTGCCGCTGCCGGAGATTGTCGTGCACACTGTCAAAGATTCCGACAAGGATTTCTCGGGTCAAGATAGTTTTCATTTAGCTCGCAAAACCGGCTGTTAATGTCGTTACCTGATAACTAACCATGAGCACTATCTTCCTCTCCTACTCCCATGCCGACGCGCCGTTCGTGCATCGGCTGCACGGCGACCTCACCAAGCGCGGCTTGACGGTGTGGATCGACGAAACCAGCATTCCGCCCGGCGCGGTGATGAGCGAGAAGATCGTAGAAGGCATTAACAATTGCGCCTACTTCATCGTCACGCTCTCGGCGGAGGCGGTGCAATCCGCCTGGGTGCGGCAGGAGTGCGCCATGGCGGTGGCGCGTTCGTGCCAGGGGCATGGCTGCGCGCTCATTCCGCTGCTGCGCCGTGATTGCGAGATTCCGCTGTCGTTTCAAGCGCGGCGCTATCTCGATTTTCGTAAAGACGAAGATTATGCCACCAATCTGGAATTGCTCCTGCGACATCTGCCGCCGACGCTGGCGGTTTTCGATGCGCTCGGCCGCGAGGCCGACTGGGATGAAGGGCTGCACTGCGTCGGCACAGTCAGCAACATCGTCGCGCATCCGGATGATCCCAACGAGATCAGCGCCAAAGCAATGGAAATCGCCCAGGTCGCGGCGCCGTTTCTTGCCAAAGGTGCGGCTTTTCTGCCGCCCGGATATGCGCCGCTGGCCAGTGCGGTGATTGCGATCTTGCACGGCATGTTGGGTTATCCGCCGCGCATACTGTGGTCCTTCAAGCCGCCGGAGCGCGCCCGCTTTCTGATTTCTACCAAGTATGCTTTGGACTTGCAGGCGCTGCGCGATCAGGGCAAGCAAATGGATATACCTTAATCGGTGAGTTTTGTGTTTATGCTTTTGAATCTCTCCAACCACGTTGTCGCTAAATGGAGTGCGGCGCAAAAAGAAGCGGCGGAAACAGAATTCAGCGAAATTCGTGACCTGCCATTTCCGGCCATCGCGCCCGATGCCGACCTGAGCATCATTATCGTCCTCGCGCAAGAATATGTGCAGAAATGCAAAGAGCAAATTGACCAGCAACAAGCAACCAGTAATCGGCGATCAGTCTGCGCCATCCACATCATGGGTGAAATGACCTTCGTCTATCAATTTGTCAGGCTCGCCACTGCCGCGGGATTGCGCTGTGTGGCTTCCACTACTGAACGCATTGCTGTGGATCATCCTAATGGCAGCAAAACTTCGGAGTTCCGTTTCGTTCGCTTCCGTGAATACGAGCAAGTGAAGTGATATCAATACTGACCAGCAACGAGCAACCAGCGACCTATTACCATGTCTAATCTTGCAAGTATAGTCTTCACCCTCACCGCCTCGCAGGCTACCTCCGTGCCGCGCTACTCCGCGCGCGTGCTGCATGCTTCGTTTCTGCGCTGGCTCGAGCGCGATCATCCCGAGTTGGTGGCGCAATTGCACGATGCCAATCATCCGCGGCCTTATACGCTATCCAACTTGCAAGGCGAACTCACGCCCCAAGGTGAACGCATGCGCATTGCAGCCGGTGCCACGGTTTGGTTTCGCTTGACTGCCATGGAAGAGTTCTTTTTGCAGTGCGTGTTTGATGCCATTGAAAAACAGCAAACCGGGCCGCAACCTGACGATCGGCGCCTCGTGCCCGGCCCGGTTTATCACAGCATCGACCAGCATCCCTGGGCCGATCTCAGTTCTTTTGCTCAGATTGCGCAAACCGTGGCACGCGAAAGCAGCAACCAGCCTTTGCGCCAGCATGTGACGCTGCGCTTTCATTCGCCCACCTGCTTTGTCGAAAACAAGCAAGCATTGCCGCTGCCTGAGCCGCGGCACGTCTTCGGCTATCTACTCAACAAATGGCAGCTCGCCAGTCCCTTTGCGCTGCCGGTGGAGGAGGTCCAGCACTTTGTGGAGAGCATTCACGTGTCACACGCCAAGATTGAAACC
>QEVD01000212.1 GCA_003576975.1 Candidatus Zhuqueibacterota bacterium | reverse complement strand
TCCGGGGTGGGCGCGCGATTTTTACCGTAAAGCGAAAACGCCGGAATGCCGGTGCGTGTATCAATTGTATCCGCCACGTATTCGCCGGCAAAAACGTCGCCGCGCACGCCATGCTCCGGGCCGAACAATGCCACCAGCTTGACGTCGGGATGCGAATGAAGCGCATCAATCGTTGACACCAGCTCGGAGGTGACGCCCGTCGGATTGGTGATGAGCCCCACCCGCTTGCCGCGGACGAGATCGATTTGCTCGGTCAACAAAACTTCAATACCGGGCTTGACCTGCGCCTGTGTGAGAATTGGAATGATGATCGCCAGTAAGGTGATTCGCACTCGGGAAACAACATTGATTCTGTTCATTCACGATCCAGGTCTGATGAAATTTTGTGGAGGGATTGCAAGTTTCGGCAGGCCGTGGTTACAATTTCTTGCGATAACGCCAGAAAACGCGTGTGATTTTGGCGCCGGCATAGTGCAGATAAAACCCATACGGCCCGACCCAAGGAATGATGGCGCGGCGATGGCCTTGTGCTTTGATGTCCGCGAGACAACGCCGCAGCAAAACGCCGCCCAGGTTTTTACCGCGATAATCGGGATCCGTTCCCATTGGGCCGAACCAACCGGTGTTGAGATTGTTGCCGTCGTAAGCTGAAAATGCCACAACTTTTTGCTGATGCCAGGCGAGATGCAGCGTGATGGGATAATTCGACAGCGCGCGCTCAACTTCCGGAATCCACGCCGGCCAAAGCCGCTGCAGCAGCGCCATCACGTCGTCGCCATCCGCCATCATCGCGCGGCGAATGTCGATGCCGTCGTGGCGCAATTTTTCTTCCTCGGCTTTTGTATCGAAACTGCGCGTGACAAGATCGGCTTCCAAGTTCGAGGTGTCGCTGAAACGTTCGTACCCCTGCCGTTCGAAAAAGACCACGGTTTCCGTGTAGCGCGGATCGATCCCGGGCGTAAGATAATTGGGATTGCTCTCAAAGACGCGCAGCGCTTGGGCGCCCGCGGCGCGAAGTTTTTGCTCAAGGGTTTGCAACAGTTGCTTGCCTATGCCCCGGCGGCGCACGCTCGGGTCAACCGCCAGCAATTTGACATAACCCAAACCCTCCGCAGAAGCGCGGCGTTTGACGCCCATGATGAAACCCGCGGGGCGGTTTTCCTGCTCAGCCAGCAAAATGAGATTGGGATCATAATCCGGATCATCGAGCACTTTTTCCTCAAAAAGCTCGGGCGTCATTTGATCGAAAGCCGCGCTGCGATTCCAAATGGCAAGGGCGGCTTCAAAATCGGCGGTGCGCAAAGGTCTGATGGTCATAAACATTCGTCCTCGGAAGGTTCGATGCAAGCGCTCATGGAGCCTTTGCAATGGGGGATGCGCCAATCCGCGCCATACGCATGGATTTGATCGCGTTTGAACTCGGCGCGTTCGAGCGTCGTGGTATCGACGATCACGCGTCCGCGCGCATCGACTTCGCATGCCATTAAAAACGCGCGCTCGCGACCGTGATTAAAAATCTTCATCAGCATTTCAATCACATAGTCATAGGTGTGCTCGTCATCATCCAACAAAATGACGTGATACCGCGGAATATGCTGCTCGCGGGGCCGGGCTTGCGTTTTGCGCTTGTGGGTGGGGGCAATGACTTCCATAAAATAAAAAAGCATAATCCCGCGTCGCGGAACTACGCTCCTGACTTGTGTTGAGAGAATAACTCAGCGCTCGCTGCGGCGTTCTTTTTTGCGTGCATTAATTTCGTCACGCAAGCGGGCAGCGTCTTCATAGCGTTCATCTTCGATCGCCTTTTGCATCTCCAGCGTCAAGCGTTCGATGGGATCCGAGGGCGGCGCGTCCTCAGAGCGTTCCGCCTCCTTGTCCGATACCGAAGCTTTTTTCATGACGTCATCCGACACAAAAATCGGGGCTTGCGTGCGCAGCGCCAACGCGATCGCATCGCTCGGCCGCGCATCGACTTCCACGTGCTGGCCGTTGAGTTTCACGCCCACAATGGCGTAATAGGTATTCTCCCGCAAATCATTGATCACGATGCGCGAGATGCGCGCTTCGATCGAATCCAGCAAGCTTTTCATCAAATCGTGCGTCAACGGCCGGGGCGGAATGATATTTTCCATTTGCAATGCGATCGCTTGCGCTTCCGAGGATCCGACCACAATGGGAAGCCAACGGCTATGCACATCATCTTTCAAAATGACGACAAAACGATTAGCGGTCGTATCCAGCGTCACACGATCAACTCGTACGGATATTAACATGCGAATAAACCTTCTAAGCCGTGCCTTGAAGTGTTACAAATATGAAACGAAGGTTGAGCAAGGCGTTGAGACCATTTTCAGCGACTCAAAAATGCCGCGCAATAATAGAAAAATAATCGAAAAGTGTCAAGCGAAATAAAGCCCGCTTGAACGCACGCAACGCCGTGCGTGCATGACTGGAGTATAATTATTCGCCTTGCCGCAATCTTGCGCTTGATTTTCTGGCGTTTTTCGCACAATTTGCCGCGGACCCTATAACCGTGAACACGCGGGCATATGACTCAAAACCTCGAAACAATCGAAAATGCGCTCGCCCGGCGCCGGCAATTTTTCGAAACCTGCACGGCATTTCGCATTTGCCATCATGAGCTTGGCCAGGGCTTAACGATCGATTATTATGCCGGCTATGTCTTGCTCATTTATTATGCCAACTTCCCTCGCAAGGATTTGGCCGCTATCGCCGTGCACACAGTGGCAGCGCTTACCGCAGCGGGATTGCCGGTCTACGGCGCGATACAGAGATTCCGCCCCGAAAATCTTTCGCATGCTCGTGAAACGGCTGTTACGCCGCTGCGATCCGATCTGCTGTTTGGAACATTGCCGCCGCCGCGCTTTGTGATTCGGGAATATGATCTGCAATTCACCGTATCGTTTCAAGAAGGCCACAACACCGGCTTGTTTTTGGATATCAAACGCGCGCGGCAAAAAATCAAAACGATCGTCAAACCCGGCGACGAAGTCTTGAACCTTTTTTCATATACTGGGGGATTTTCCATGGCCGCAGCAAAGGCCGGCGCGGGCCGCGTCATTGAAGTTGACAGCAGTCCCAAGTGGCTGAATTGGGCGAAAGAAAATCAGGCATTAAACGGCGTGACCGTCGTGCGCCAACGCCGCGAAGAGGCGTTGACGTTTCTGCATAAACAGAAAGACGAGGCGTTTAATTTGATTATTTGCGACCCGCCGACCTATGCCACGCAAAAATCCGGCAGCCGCTTCACGCTCGAGAAAAGTTTTAAAGAAATGCTGCCCGACCTCGCGCGCGTGCTTCGGCCAGCGGGCTACTTGCTCGCCAGTACGAATTTTCGCGGCATTTCACGGGAGAAATTTTTCAGCCTCTTCGCCCGCGAGTTCAACCTGCAAGAAGACGTGCCGATCAGCGCAGATTTTGCGGATGATGATTATCTTAAAGTCGGATTGTTCCAAAAGAACCGGTCGCGTGCGTTTTGAAAAAACATCCGGCAGCACGCGATCTCGATTCACTCCGCACAAAAAAACTATTGCGCTTCTATTCTGAAAATTTATAACCCTTAGCCCTGTCATGGTAGGGACCTTGTAAAGCATTAGGCACAACATCGAACAGCTCACAAACCCTTTCGGAGGCCACTCAAATGAATTGCAAAGCCATTTACACGTTGATCACGCATAGCGAAGCCATTTGATAACTTCGGGCAGCGTCGGCCGCTTGCCGTACATCAACACACCGACGCGAAAGATTTTGGCCGAGAGCCAGACGCAACCGATCAACGTCACAATCATCAGCACAATGGACAAAACAATTTCCACCGGGGTCGCGGTTTCCATCGCGATGCGCGTCATCATGGTGATGGGGGCAAAAAACGGAATCAGCGAGAGCACTTTGGTCGCGGAGGCCGTGGGATTATTGATGATATAGATGCTGCAAAAAAAGGCCGCCATAAAAATCATCGTAATCGGCATTGCCATGTGTTGGGCGTCTTGGTCGGAGTTGACCAGCGAGCCGACGCCGGCATACAACGTCGCATACAAAAAATATCCCAGCACAAAAAACAACACAAAGTACCCCAGCACCGATAGAGGTATGTGCGTCAGCTCAACGTTAGGCCCGGCGTTGGCGCCCAACATGCCGGCCACCGTGACGCCGTAAAACGATACCAGGCCGGCCACGGTTGCCCAAATCAGGAATTGCGTCAAACCCATCGCGCCGACGCCGAGCAGCTTACCGGCCATCAAATAAAACGGCTTGACCGAGGAAACCACGGATTCCACCACGCGCGAGGTTTTCTCTTCCAAAACGCTGCGCAAAATGATCGCGCCGTAAAGTATCATCGCCATGTACAAAAAGAAGCACAGAATCCACGCGATGACGATTTTCATTTCGCTTTCCTTTTGTTCTTTGCCCTCGCCGCTGATCTTGAAGGCTTCCAGCCTGACGGGTTTCATCAATTTGCGGATGTTTTCGCCATCCAGGCCGCTGCGCGTGAGACGCTGATCGATGACGGCCTTGGTAATCGCGCTTTCGATTTCATTATTCTTGCGGAAATCGCTGGCGGTTTTGCCGTAAATTTCGGCGTGATTATTCTCGTGAATGCCTTGATCCAGTATGACGTAGTAATCGAGATCACCGGCATCGACGCGCTCAGCGAGCACTTTCTTGGAGGTTTCGAGATTATTCACCATCTCGATTTTTTCCAGATTAAAAAGACGCGTCCCGTTTTCCGTCTTGGCATCGAGATTGTTTTCCAAACTCGCATACAATTCGCCTGTTTGATCAAGCACGCCAACTTTTTTGATCTCATCCGAAGAAATGGTGGCCAGCCAAATTTGGACGCCGAAGATGCCGACGATAAACAGCGGCATGAGAATCGTGCCGATGATGAAGCCTTTGGTTTTCACGCGCGAGAGAAACTCGCGGCGCATCACGGTGAACATTTTGATGAGGTTGCCCGCGCGATCGTGCTGGGCGGTTGAAGTGGATGTCATCACTCGCTCCCTTAATTCGATTTTACCACAGACAGGAAAATTTCATGCAACGACGGCTCGGCCACTTCGAAGCGCGTAATCTCCGCGTGCTCCAGCGCGCGATACAAAAACGCCTTGGGCGCGACACCCTTTTGCAAGGTGACTTCGACGTATTGGCCGTAATCGTTATAATGCTCAACCAGCGCTTGATCCTGCAAATAATCGGATTTGCCGGTGTAGGATAAAATTATATTCTTCGGACCGTAGCTTTTTTTGATGCTAGCCAGATTGCCGTCCAGCATTTTTTCGCCGCGATTGATCAAACAGATCGCGTCGCACAAACGTTCGGCTTCGTGCATTTGATGCGTGGAAAAAACGATGGCCGCGCCGCGTTTTTTCTGCTCCAGCATCACGTCTTTCACGAGCTGCACGTTGAGCGGATCGAGGCCCATAAACGGCTCGTCCAAAATCACCAAATCCGGCTCGTGCAGCACGGTGGTCAGAAATTGCAGCTTTTGTTGATTGCCTTTCGACAACTCCTCGACTTTTTTGTCGCGCGCCGGGCCTAAATCGAAGCGATCGAGCCAGATATTTACTTTTGCAAGATAATCCTTCTTGCGCATGCCTTTCAACTCGGCAAAAAAGTGCAGCGCTTCATGCACTTTCATCTTGCGATAAAGGCCGCGCTCTTCGGGCAAATAGCCCACGCGGTCGCGCAGGTACAACGCGTTTGGTTGCCCCAACAAATGTATCGCCCCGGCGTCCGGCAAAATGATTTCCATGATCATGCGCAGCGTGGTGGTTTTGCCGGCGCCGTTCGGGCCGAGGAAACCATACATCGTTCCGGGCGACACGCTGAAATTCAGGCTCTTCACCGCCTCGACTTTGTCGAAGCTTTTGGAGACGTTTTCAAGTCGTAAAGTTTCCATAGGACGGCTTTCATAGATTTGAGTTGTTCGTTTTGACCGCCGTTTACGGTCAGTTTTCGCGCGAGTTGCCGGTACACAATGCGCGGTTAATGTAATCATTCGAGATTAGAGTTGCAAATTTATGAGAAGATTTTAGCTTGCACGATTGCATTGACAGGTGAAGCTGTACTTCAATATTAAAACCAAAAAGAAATCACGAACCATCAGGAAACCATCGCGCCTTGTTGCTATGCTTGAAATTCAATTTTGCGAAAATTCTCCGGTAGAATAACCTATGATCTCTCTTCGCCAACCCAATGCGCCCTTGCGGCCGGCGTGGGTGGAAATCAATCTCACCCAAATGCACCGCAATCTTGAACGCTTGCGTTCCGATATGCCGCCGCATTTGAAATGGTGTTCAGTGGTAAAAGATCAAGCTTACGGCCACGGCGCAGTGGAAATTGCCCGGCGGACTGCCGCAGCCGGCGCGGCTTATCTCGCGGTGGCGACGCTTGACGAAGCGCTTGAATTGCATCAGGCCGGTTTGCAAACGCCAATTTTAATTTTTGGCGAGCGCCCTGAATCGGAGTTGGAGATTTGTCTGGCGCACGGCTTTCACGTTTTTGTGAATGATGCTGCGACCGCGAAGAATCTAAACAGCCTTGCAGCCAAACAAGGCAAGTGCGCCAGCGTGCATGTTGAAATCGACACCGGTTTGAATCGTTACGGCGTGCGTTGGACAAAAGCGTTGCCGGTTGTTGGAGAAGTTTTGCAATTTGCAAATTTGCAGCTTGCCGGCCTCATGACCCATTTCGCCATGTCTGACGAGCTTGATAAAACGTTTGCTCTGGAACAACTCCGGCGCTTCACCGAGGCCGTGCAACAAATTCGCCGCCACACAGTCTTACAGAACAATTTGCCGCTGCTGCACACCTGCAACAGCGGCGGCTATCTCGATCTTCCGCAAGCGCATTTCGACATGGTGCGCACGGGAATTTTGCCGCTGGGCGTTTATCCCTCGCAAGTGTGCCGGCGCATACCCGGCTTGCAGCCGGTTATGTCCGTCAAGTCGCGCCTGGCGGCGATCAAGCAAATCGAACCCGGCGACACGGTGGGTTATGGCATGCGCTATCGCGCGGAATCACCGCGCACGATTGCCGTTCTCCCGATCGGCTACGGCGATGGCTTTCCGCGCGTGCGCAATACGGGGTATGTTTTGGTGCACGGCAAACGCGCGCCCATCATCGGCGGCAATGCCATGGACGCGATGATGATCGATGTCACCGATATTCCTGCTGCACGAATTTGGGATGAAACGGTGATCATGGGCAAACAGGGCGAAGACGAAATTTCCGTGCATGCTCTCGCGGCCTGGGGCGGAACGGTTTTCTACGACCTCATGACGCGCTGGAGCATGCGGCTGCCGAGGATTTATCTCGAAGAATAAAACTATCGTCATATTCACGTTTAACCAGGAAAGGCAGTTTGCGTAATTATGAAAGCAAAACTTCTATTCGTAAGCCTGGCAGCGCTGGTCGCAGCCGCGAGCAGCAGTTTCGCCCAAACCGAGCCGGGCAAAAGCTATGTTTCCTCCGACACCGTGCTTGTCATCGCCGAGCGTATTGCGCCATTGCCGGCAACGAATAGCGCCGCGGCAAAATTTCCGCTGGCGCTGCGTTTAACGCCCGCGAGCGTAGGCGTTGTCACCAATTCCCTCATCGAAAATCAAAACGCCATCGTGCTGGGCGACGCGCTGAACAACGTCAGCGGCGTGAATGTGCAGACCGGCTTCGGCGCGTTCGATTACTTCGTGATTCGCGGCTTTGAATCGCTGACCAGCGGGCTGGTGCTTACCGACGGCGCGGCGGAACCCGAAGTCACGTTTTATAATCTTTACAACATCGAACGCGTCGAGGTGTTGAAAGGCCCGGGCGCGTTTTTGTATGGCGGCAATCCGCTTTCTGGCGCGGTCAATCTCGTGCGCAAACAGCCCCACTTCAAAAACTTTTTCAATGCCAGCGGCTCTGCCGGCCATTTCAGCTCGTATCGCGGCACGCTCGATTTCGGCTTGACCAATGCCGAGAAAAGCGTGGCCTTCCGCGCCAATGCGCTCTGGCAGGATTCAGAAAATTACCGCGACAATAAAGACAATGAAAATATCAGCATCAATCCTGCACTCACCTGGCGGATGAATGGCAAAACCTCCGTGACGGCGAATTTCGAGTATGTCAAAAGCAAATACCAGCCGGACTCCGGCCTGCCGCTGCTGAACAACGAAATTCCCAACGTGCCGCGTACGCAATCGTATCAATCGCCCTTCGACGTTTCCGATCAAACCGTTTTGCGCGGCCGTCTCGATTTCGAAACGCGCGTGAGCCACGCTGCGCAACAAATTTTACTACACCGATTTGGATTGGCAATCCGACGGCACGCTGCTGTTCGGCGCTTTTCCGACGCAATTCGGCAATTTCGTTTTTCGTTCGCTTACGGCGCTGGATGATCGCCAAAAACTCGTTGGCAATCAATTGGAAGGATTGTTGCGTTTCAACACCGGCAATGTGCGCCATCAAATTCTGGCCGGCGTGGAGTTGAGCCGCCTCGGCGACGAATTCACCCTGGCGGTTGCGGATTTGCCGGCGTTGAGCCTGGAGTCGCCGCAAGAATCGGCGGCTGCCGTCAATCCTTTTCCCTTTTTGCAAAATGAT
>QEVD01000211.1 GCA_003576975.1 Candidatus Zhuqueibacterota bacterium | reverse complement strand
GCGTGTGAAATACTGAAAATAATTTTGAACTTCTGGCGTCGAACAACTTAGATCAGGAGGGATAATCTTGTCAAAGCAAAACTGGATGAGCCGGGCGCTTGTCGCGCTCGCCTTGTGGGGCATGTCATCAGTCGCATGGTCACAGGCGGCGCGGCCGCAAACTGCGGAGATCACGGTCGTCGGTTTGGGCGCAGTTTTAGCCGGTGATATGGCGGCTGCCCGCGACAAGGCGATCGATGATGCCATGCGCAAAGCCGTGCAACAAGCGCTGGGCACGAACATCAAATCCGAAACGCTGGTGCAGAATTTTCAAATGGTCGAGGATCGCATTCTCGCCTGGTCTGCCGGCTATGTCAGCAAATATGACATTCTCCGCGAAGGCGCGGGCCAATACGATACCTACGAAGTCGAAATGCGCGCGCAGGTCAATTTGAACGATTTGAAAAATGATGATAACGCGCTCGCGGAGCTTTTGCAAAAGGAAAACCCGCGTGTGATGGTGATGATCGGCGAACAGAACATCGGCTACACCGATCGCTATCATTATTTCGAAGTCGATCTGACGGTGGCAGAGACCACAATCATCGATGCATTCCGCAACAAAGGCTTCGAAGTCATTGATCCCGGCCAGGCAAAGGAGAATCAAAATCGCGATCAAATCCTTGCCGCGCTCGAGGGTGACTCGAAAGCTGCCGCGGCTATTGCCGTGGCGCAACAAGCGGAGTTGATCATCACCGGCAAAGCCATTGCCAAAGTGGCGCAAACGAATTTGAATCTCGGCGGCATGAAATCCTGCCAGGCGAATATGACGGCAAAAGTTGTGCGCGCCGGCGATGCGCGCATCATCGCAACCGCCACGGATAACGCCGCGCACCCGCATATCGACGAAGTCACCGGCGGCACGAAGGCCATTGAAAAAACCGCTAAAAAAGTCGGCGAAACCCTGTTGACGAAAGTCGTAGCCGAGGCGCAAAAAAATTTCTACAACGAGAACAGCATTACCGTGCAGGTGCAGGGGCACAAAAACTACGGCGACCTGCAACAATTTGTCAGCACGATCAAATTCAACCTGCGTGGCTTGAAAAACGTTTATGAGCGCAACACCGCCGGCGGCGTTGCGACCCTGGATCTCAAAATTTTGGGCACCGGGGCGCAGCTTGCGCGTGAGCTGGCCAACAAGGATTTGACGCCCTTCACAGTTGATATCGTGAACGTTTCGCCGAATCGCGTTGACATCAAAATCAAACAGCAGGCGGCTGAAATGGAATCTATTTCCACCACGCCTGATTCGACCAATCAATAATCATGCTTATATGCAAGGAGCCCGTATGACGCACAGAAAATTCCTGGGATTGGGGATCTTATTCGTTGCCGCGCTTGCCTTAACCACCGGCGCTCCGGCGCAAGAAAAAACCGGCGGCAAAAAACGCATTGCGGTTTTCTCCTTCGAGGATAAAACCGACTCGCGCAACCGCTGGTATTGGTGGACCGGGCAAGGCGTGGGCGACGGCATGGCGGACATGCTGACAACCACGCTGGTCAAAAGCGGCAAATACCGCGTCATGGAGCGCGGCGAGATGGACAAGCTTCTGCAAGAGCAGGGGCTGGGCATGTCCGGCGTGGTCAATCCGCAAACCGCGGCGCAAGCCGGCAAAATGCTCGGCGTTGAATTGGCCGTGATCGGCGCGGTGACAGAGTTCGGCTATAAGAAAGCCTCCACCGGCGGCGCTCTGAAAAAAATCGGCATTGGCGCAAGCGTCGGCAAGCAAAGCGCAACCGTCGGCATCGATGTTCGCTTCGTCGATGTCACCAGCGGCGAAATCTTGAAAGCGGAAAACATTCGCAAAGAAAATTCCAAAGCCGGCGTTTCGGTTGATGTTCCGGATTTCCGCTTCAGCGATCAATCCCAATTTGATCAATCCCTGGTGGGCAAGGCCACCCGTGAAGCGATCGACGACATCGTCAAGTTGCTGGATGAACAAAGCGGGGGCGGCGTGTGGTCGGCGAAAGTGATCATGGTGAAAGACGGCAACGTCATCATCAACTCCGGCAAGGAAAACGGCGTCAAAGTCGGCGATGTTTTTGTCGTGACACGCAAGGGCGAGGAATTGATCGATCCGGATACCGGCGAGTCCCTAGGCGCTTCGGAAGAGACTCTGGGTGAAATTCGTGTCACCGACAACAACTACGGCGGCAAAGGCAAGGCTTCATCATGCGCAGTGGTCAGTGGTAGCGGCTATACCAGCGGCGATGTGGTTAAAGAGAAGAATAAGAAGTAGTGTGCGTTTCAAGGAGAGGGAGGCTGCACACATCACGACGCAGGAAACTTTCAACCAAGGAGAAAGCCTCATGAGAATTCATCGTAATATCACGCGATTGCTCATTCTGTCAATCGTTCCCATTTTTGCACTGGGCGCTTCCTCACGCGGCGTCAAGCAAACGACTGTGACGAAAACCAAGTTTCACGGTTTCATGGGCAGTGTGATGAAAATGGGCGGCGGCGACAAGCCGCAGACCGCCACAAATTCTGTTCAGGGGAATCAGCAGCGCACAGATCAATTCGATGAAAAAGGCAAACTGATCAGCACCGCCATCGTCGATCTCGACCGCGAAATCATGATCAACTTCGATCATAAGAAAAAAGAGCGCACCGAGATGACGTTTGCGCAATGGAAAGAAATGCTGAGTAAAATGGCCAGCTCTTTTTCACAGCCACAACCGAAAGCCAAGAAAAAAGACGAATCCGCGCCAGAGGTGAAGGTTGATTTTGACGTTAAAGTCACACCGACAGAAGAGACCAAAACGATAGCCGGGTATTCGACCAAGAAAACGATTCTCACCATGACCGCGACCGGCACCAAGGAAGCAACACCGCAAGAGCAGGGCGGCAAAGGCGGAATGGTTATCACTTCAGCGATGTGGTTGACGGAGAACGCGCCGGGCTATGAAGAGTTATCGGCATTCGGGCGCAAGTTTGCAGAGAAGCTCGGCATGGATATGTCCGCCACTGGGGCGCAAAGCATGCTTGCGGCCTTGCAATCCAACCCGCAATTGAAAGATGCCATGAAAAAGCTGGCGGAAGAAGGCCAAAAGATGAAGGGCTTTGCCTTGTTGACTGAAAGCAAATTCGAAACGACAGCCATGCCTGGCGGCCAGAATCCACAAATGTCAGCGGAGGATCAAGAAAAGGCCGCTAAAATGCCGAAGTCGGTCGGCGGCTTGCTCGGCAAAATGATGCCAAAGCCGAAAAGCGACGAAGGTTCTGGCAGCAACGTGCTCTATGAAACCACGGTAGAAACAACGGAACTCACCACCGAAAATTTTCCGGCAAGCCATTTTACGGCTGAAGCTTTTGCCGATTACAAACTGGTCAAGCATCCACTGGTCAAGCATCCAATGGTGAACGAATAATTTTCCAGCTAAGGCAAGGATCATGCAACTGCGACTGAAGTTTTCAACTTTTGCCTTGGTGGTGTGGTTAATGGCGAGCGGCATGGCGCATGCGCCCGCGCCCGACGCGGTGGGAACCATTAGTTTCGTTTTGGGCAAAAACGAAGAAGTAACCGTGCTGCGCCGCGAGAGCACCAAATGGCTGCCGGCGCAATTGAAAATGCCGGTGCTGCAAGGCGATCAGATTCAAACCGCAGCAGAATCACGCTGTGAAATCAAACTCACCGACGGCAGCGTGATTCGCATCGGCGAAAAATCACTTTTTGATTTCGAACAATCGAAACTGGCGCAAAGCAACCGGCAAGTTGACGGCACACTGAAGAGCGGGTCGATTTGGGCGAATATTTTCAAGCTCAAATGGGGCCGCGAGAAATTCGAGATCAAATCGCCAACGGCAGTTTGCGCCGTGCGCGGCACGGTTTATCGCATGGAAGCCGACAGCACGACGCGCATCGCGGTATATGACGGCCAGGTTGACATCGGGCCGGCCAGCGGTTTGCGCCAACGTTTGCAGCAACAATCGCGTCCCGTTGGCCCGCCGACACAAGTGCCCGGCCCCACGGAAATTCCCGGGCCGTATGAAGTTTCGCTCGATCAGTGGGTGCGCTTGGTTGCCGGCTTTCAAATCGAGATTCGCGAAAACGGGCGCTATGCCAAATCCAGCATCGACCCCAATCGCGAAGCCGGCGTCGATTGGATTCAATGGAATTTGCAGCGTGATCGCGAGCTGCAGCAACGATGACGCACAAAACCAACTGTGCAATACTTTGGAACAACACAGACTATGCGAAGGCAATTTACACTTGAGTACTGGCTTGATGATGGCTGGTACGTCGGCAAACTGAAGGAAATTCCCGGGATCTTCAGTCAAGGCGAATCGCTGGAAGAGTTGGAACAAAACATCCGCGAAGCGCATCAACTGATGATGGCCGAGGAGGCGACCGAATTTCGCGCCGGCGTTCAGACTAAAGAACTGGAAGTTGACGTGTGAAACGGCGCGATTTCATTCGAGAACTCGTCAATGCCGGCTGCTATTTGAAACGCCATGGCGGCAACCACGACATTTACACGAACCCTAAAAACGGACGAAGTGCGCCAATACCCCGTCACACCGAGATCAAGGAAAGCCTGTGTGAATTGATCCGCAAACAACTCGGGATCAAATAGTGCTCAAAGTTTTGGTTTGACTGCGACAGCCCGATTGCTTATATTTGACGCGCTCGCCAAGTATTTGGCGGGCGTTTTATTTTTGACCAAAAATCAATCACATTAATCGAATGAATTTGCGTGAAAATCATCGCGATTGACAACGCCAGTACCGGCGAAGAACTCGGGTTACGCGTCAACGACGAAATCGTGCGCATCAACGGCCAGCGGGTGCGCGACGTGCTCGACTATCGCTATCTCGTCACTGACGAAGAACTCGAACTGGAGGTCAAACGGGAGGGCGAAACTGTCATCTATGAAATTGAAAAAGAAACCGACGACAGCCTCGGCCTCAATTTCGAGCCGTTGAAAATCCGCGGCTGCGGCAATGATTGCATTTTCTGCTTTGTCGACCAAAATCCCAAAGGCATGCGCTCGACCATGTATTTCCGGGACGAAGACTTTCGCCTCTCTTTTTTGTCTGGGCATTACGTCACGCTCTCGAATATTTCGCGCGTCGATCTCAAACGCATCGTGCAACAGCGCATGACGCCGCTGTTTATTTCCGTGCATGCCACCGAGCCGAAGATCCGAAAATTCCTGCTCGGCATTGATTTCGACGATCGCTTGCTGGATAAGATTGCCTACCTCACCGAAAACGGCATCACTCTCAACACGCAAATCGTGTTGTGTCCGGAGATCAATGACGGCGAGGTGTTGCACAAAACGTTGTGGGACCTGGCTAAATTTTATCCCGGTGTGCGCAGCGTGGCCATCGCGAAACATCGCGAGGGTTTGACCAGGATCGCGCCAGTGACGCGAGATTATGCCCGGCAGTTGCTGCGCATTGCCGATGATTACGCCGCGGAATTCCGCCAAAAGCTCGACACCCATTTCGTCTATCCCTCGGATGAATTCTATATCATCGCGGGCGAAGCCCTCCCCCCTGCCACGCGTTATGATGCGTTCGACCAAATGGAAAACGGCGTGGGTATGCTGCGCGATTTGTTGAACGATTTTCAACAGGATCAAATCAAGCGCTTGCCACAAGCACTGCCTAAATTGACCAAAGTCACGCTGGTGACGGCCACGCTGGCGAGTCAATTCATTCAAGAAAACATCGTATCGCGTTTGGCGCAGATCAAGAATTTTACGCCGGAACTTGTGATTGTCAAAAATAGATTTTATGGCGAGAGCATTACGATTACCGGCTTGCTCACCGGCCAGGATATTTTCGCCACCCTGCAGGAACGTGACCTTGGCGCGGCGGTGTTTTTGCCTAAAAGCTGCTTGAATGACAACAATATTTTTCTCGATGATTGGAAATTGAGCGAATTATCGGATAAAATCGGCGTACCAGTCATACCATTGCAGAATGATTTCAGCCAGATTTTTTCGTTGTTAAATGAGTTTTGATAAAATCATCATGAAGAAGTCGAGCCATGATACAATTCCTTGAAGTCAAAAATTTCAAGTCGATCAGGCAGCTTGTCTTGGATTGCAAAAAAATCAACATCATTCTTGGTCGCCCGAACACCGGAAAATCGAATCTCCTGGAAAGCATTGGCTTATTTTCATTGCCGTTAGCTCCTTTCAGGAATCTCAAAGAATTTGTCCGTTTCGAAAACATGTCAAACCTATTCATCGACCACGATCTTAGCAGAATTATAGAAATAAATGCCGATAAAATGTCTTTTCAGGTAAAATTCGAACGGGGAAATTTTAAGGGCACCCTCACCGATTCAGAGCGCGGCGACCGTTTCGAATTCGTTGCAACTCTGGACAAAATTCAAAACTGGGATGGCGCGTTCACCACGCCATTTAAATTTTATCGGTTTGCGACACTGGAAACATTTAGTGGGCAGGAAGCTGATTTTCTTATGCCTGCAAAAGGGGAAAACCTTTCCCAGATTCTTTTAACCAACAAAGAGTCAAGAAAAATGGCCGCAAACGTGTTCAGTGAATATGGTCTCAAGATTGTCTTAAAGCAGAGCGAGCATAAAATCGAAGTCCAGAAAGAAATCGAAGACGCGGTTATCTCTTTTCCATATGCATTGGTTTCAGATACGTTACGTCGAATAGTATTTCATCATGTCGCGATTGAAACCAACCATGATTCAATCATCATCTTTGAAGAGCCTGAAGCGCATGCTTTTCCTTACTATACGAAGTTTTTGGCGGAACGGATCGCATTGGATTCATCGAATCAATATTTTATCTCAACACACAACCCCTATTTTCTAATTTCGGTTTTAGAAAAAGCGCCAAAAGATGATGTTGGTATTTTTGTAGCCTCCTCGTCAGACTCCGCAACTCAATTAAAAGCTGTTTCGCCGGAGGCATACACTGAGATTCTTGACCTCGATGCCAGCGTATTTTTTAATTTGGAGCGATTTCTGGGGGAGGCATGATTTATCTTGAGTGCAACCCGGATAAGGCGTTGGTTGGCCGCAACTTGTTGCTTGAGTTTTCCCTGCGGCGCGTCGAGTCAGCCAGAAAAGAGGAGAAATGAAGACCAAATTCACTTGGGCACATTGGGCACAATGGTTCAGCCTAATAGCGGCAATAGGATTATTTCTTGGCGTCTTTCCCATTCTCGCTTATCGTGGAAGATTGGACGCCTTTACGAGTATTACCGCACAAGGGGTGATTGACGTATTAAAAATCATGGCTTCTTGGCCTGTGGCTGTGGCTCTTATCGCGTTTCGATTCATGTCACGCTTTCATGACGCACTCAACACTTATCTGAGCAATATCCGTCTGGTGAAATTGCCGGGGGGAATACAGTTAGAGTCCCCTCAGAACCCTTTGGCCGCCGAGTCCGGGACTCGAGATTCGTTGACTTTGTCAGCCGCAGATCTGGATCGGCTTAAGGAAGGCATATCAGAACTTGAACGAGCCTATAACCTGTCTGTTGACCAAAAAGATGCGATTAAGAAGCGGCTTGATCTGATTTCGGAGACGGCGAATCAATGGAAATTTCGCTATTTTAATGAATTCTTTGTGGAGAGAACTAAGTTCGTGCTGTATTGGTTCAGTATGGCACCGCCTCAGTCAAGAGCCAGCTTCCACGCGCATTGGGCGCGCTTAAATGTTGATGAACAACAACGTACCATTATTTTGAACTTGTTAATGCAGTCCGGGTTTGTAACTGAGGTTGGAGGGGTTCTGCGGATCACGCAACACGGGCATTCGTTTCTGCAGTTCATTGGATTTATTCCACCGATACCAAGTACTGGTTGACAATAGAAATGTGCGGCGGCGCTTACTGCGCGATCAAAATACTCGCTGCGCCTTAAAGAAAAATGCTTATCGCTGTAAATTTCATGACCAAAAAGCCCATCGTCGCCATCATCGGCCGGCCCAACGTCGGCAAATCAACGCTGTTCAATCGCTTCGTCGGCAAGCGCGTGGCGATCGTGCATGATTTGCCCGGCGTGACGCGCGACCGCAATTATGCCGAGGCGGAATGGGCCGGTTATGAATTCGTCGTGATCGATACCGGCGGTTATTTTGCCGGCAGCACCAATGTGATCGATCAGGCCGTACTGCGGCAAATCTCAGACGCGGTCAGCGAGGCGCATACGCTGGTGTTTGTCACGGATGCGCAAACCGGCATCACCGCGCTGGATCAGGAAGTTGCGCGCGTGTTGCGGCAAAGCGGCAAGCCGGTGTTGCTGGCAGTGAATAAAATCGACGACAACAGCCATCTGCCGGCAATCGCCGATTTTTTTGTGCTCGGCCTGGGCGAGCCTCATCCGATCTCCGCGGTTTCCGGAACGCGCGTTGGCGATTTTTTGGACGTTGTCGTGGCGACATTACCTCCACATTCCCGGCGACCTGCCGCGCGTGACGAGCAAAACGCCGAGTTGGAGGCGTTACCCTCCGATGATTTGCGCCTGGCAATTGTCGGCCGCCCCAATGTCGGCAAATCTTCTTTGGTGAATGCGCTGCTGGGCCACGAAAAAGTGATTGTAACCGATATTCCCGGCACCACGCGCGATGCGATTGACACGGTCTTACGCTATAAAAACCGCAATATCGTTTTGATCGACACCGCCGGCCTGCGCAAATCCGCGCGCGTGAAAGAAGCCGTGGAGTTTTACAGCACCGTGCGCACGCGCGACGCCATTCGCCGCTGCGATGTGGCCGTGGTGGTGATGGATGCGAAGGAAGGCATCACCGAGCAGGAGCTGCATATCATCGATGAAATCGCGCATCTGCACAAAGGCGTGATTCTGGCGATCAACAAGTGGGATTTGATCGAGAAGGATGCGGACACCGCGAAAGAATTCGAAAAAGCGCTTTCCGCAGAGCTGCGCATCTTCAACTACATTCCTTTGATTTTCATCTCGGCGCTGACCGGCCAGCGCGTGTTCAAATTGCTCGAATTGGCGATGCAGGTCGAAGCCGAGCGCAAACGCGAGATTCGCACCAGCGAGCTGAATGCGTTTTTGCAGGAAGCGATTCAAAAATATCAGCCGCCCTCGATGGATCAACGCGAAATCAAACTCAATTACTGCACGCAGGTAAAAATCAATCCACCGGTATTTGCCATCTTTTGCAATCACCCGACTTCCATTGCGCGCAGTTACCGGCAGTATTTGGAAAAAAAATTCCGTTCGCGTTTTGGATTCACCGGCGTCCCGTTAACCTTCACTTTTCGAAAAAAATGACCTTACTTATGTATCGACTTTTGCCTCTGCTTCTGATCTTGTCTGCTCTTGCTCCGTCCGTGTGGGGTCAAACAAAAACTCATGCTGAACAATTGCTGACCGATTATCAACAAGCCCGCGCCGGCTTGGCGGCTGAGCCGGTAAAATGCGGTTTTCCTGCGCTGGCGGCTTTGCATGCCGAGCGCACAAAGAACCCTGACTGGCAACCGCAACTGCAAGCAGCATTCGCGCGTCCCTCACTCCCGCAAACATATGTCACACCCGATGGCCGATTCAAAATTCACTATACCACCACTGGGTTCGATGCCGTTAATCCCGCCTCCACCAACGCCGCCGGTGTGCCGGATTTCATTTATGAGGCCGGTCGCGCAGCGCAACGCGCTTACGCTTTGCTCGTCGAAGAGCTCGGCATGCGGCCGCACGCAAATGACAACGGCTCAGACGGCCCGGAATTCGACTTCTACGTGCTCGATCTCGGCAATCTTTATGGCGAGACGATTCTGGAGTTCTCGTCCGGTAGTGGGCCTTCTTATATTCGCATCGATAATGATTATGGCTCAAATTTCTATACGCGCGGCTTGGAAGGGCTGCGCGTTACGGTGGCGCATGAATATTTTCATGCTGTGCAATTGAATTACTTTTTCCGTGATGTCGATATCTTTTTCTTTGAGCTTTCTGCCACCTGGTTCGAAGACGTCGCCTACGATGACATCAATGATTATTATCAATATCTGCGCACCTGGTTTCGCAACCCCGATTTGCCGCTGAACTCGACGACAAACTTTCATCAATACGGTTCCTGCATTTGGTTGCATTATCTTGCCAAAAAACTTGATCCCGCGTTGGTGCGTCTGATCTGGGATCAAATTGAGGATAAACCGGCGGTATTCGCAATGCAAGGTGTCTTGGATTCGGGAATATACCCCATCACTTTCGCGCAGGCGATACAGGAATTTTCCAGTTGGAATTATTTTACCCGCTACCGGGCAGATGCGGATTTGTTTTATGAAGAAGGCGAAGCTTATCCTGTCGTGGCGATCGCGGCTACGCAAAAGACTTCATCCGATACGACGATCGCAAGCAGCTTAGAACCGCTGGCGGCGCACTACTATCAATTTGTGCGTCAGGGACGCAGCATGCAAATTTATCTACACGTCGACGCTGATCCCGGACGCTGGGCGGTAACCGCGATTTCAGGTTCGCCCAGTGCAGGTTATGACGTGATGAAAGATCAAGGCCTCGCCGCGGTCAATCTTCCAGCACTGCTGCGTGAAGATACGGTTACCGTTGCGATCACGAATGTCGGAGCGCCGCCTTCCGCAAATCAGTCGCCGAGTTATGATTATCAATTGCAGATAAAATACGGCGTGCAGCAGGATTTGCCGAGTGTGTTGGAAAATCCCCGGCCGAATCCTTTTCGCATCGGAGAAGGCGCGGTTCTGGTTTTTCCCTATCGTTTGGCGGAGCGCGAGCGCGTGCACGCTACGATCTATCGCGAAGACGGCAAAGTCGTCAGGGAATTCAATCTCGGGTCGCGTGGTGCGGGCTTTCATTCAGACCTGACTTGGAACGGAACCGACGGCTCCGGTGAGCGTGTGAGCAGCGGCGTCTATTTCATGCGTCTGCGGGCCGGCGATTTGCTTGAAACAACGAAGGTCGTGGTCATTGCGCATTAGAATCAAACGCCCTGTGGGCCTTGGCAGACGTGCCTTTCGTTGACTTTTAGGCGCTTTTTTATTATACTGGTGCGTTCATTAAGGCCTCAACTTAGCAAATCACGAAACAATTATGGCACGCGGGAGAGATTGGTTTTTAGGTTTATTATTGCTGGCGGCAGCGGGCATTTTCATTTTCTTCATCGCCTCGATTTTCTTTGGACGCACCGACAACGATGACGGCTTCGAGCTTTCCACCGGCAGGCGCGTTGGGTTAATCGAGGTCAAGGGTGTCATTCTTGATTCCGAAACCACGGTCAAAAATCTTGAGCGCTACGGCAGCAGCCAGGATATCGCCGCGATTATCCTGCGCATCGACAGCCCGGGCGGCGGCGTGGCTGCCAGTCAAGAAATTTATGAAGCCGTAAAACGCGTGCGCGAAGGCGGCAAATTCGTAATCGCGTCCATGGCTTCGGTGGCGGCATCGGGCGGCTATTATATCGCATGCGGCGCCGATACGATCATGGCGAATCCCGGCACGACGACCGGAAGCATCGGCGTGATCGCGGAGATGCTCAACGCCACGGAGTTGATGCAAAAAATCGGCGTGCGTTTTGAAGTCATCAAAAGTGGAAAATTCAAAGATACCGGTTCGCCGTTCCGGCCCATGAACGAAGAAGATCGCCTGCAACTGCAAAGTTATGTTGACAATGCCTATCAGCAATTTGTCAACGTGGTCGCAACGGAACGCGACTTGACCACAGAACAAGTACTGAAATACGCCGATGGCCGCATTTACACCGGCCAGCAGGCGCATGAACTCCGGCTAATCGATCTCCTCGGCACGTATGAGGATGCCGTCGATCTGGCCGGCAAAATGGGCGGCATCACCGGCAAAGCCAGAGTGATCAAACCGCCGGTTCGCAAAACAACCATGTGGGATTTGTTGTTTGGCGACATCGAGCAACATCTGATTCGCTTGCAAACCCTACCCGTACTGCGTTATCAAATGATATTTTGAGGTGACTATGCCGATTTATGAATATCGCTGCCCGGCATGCGAGACGAAATTCGAACAACTTATTCGCGACAGTGAAGCATTGGAATTGCAGTGTCCTAACTGCGGCACGCGCGAGGTGAGCCGCTTGCTCTCCGTTTTTGCGACCAACACGAACCTCGGCAGCAGCACGCCTGCGTATGCGTCTGACCTCTCCGCCGGCGGCGGCCATTGTTGCGGCGGATGCGGGTGCCATTAGATCTCTGATCAATCTTTGAACTCCGACGCGGCAACATCTGAAATCAAATGAAGTTTTGCCCCAAGATTGTAAAATGATGCGATAACACATAAAAACTAGTTCGAAGGAGGTGAAGCGATTTGCCCAGTGGCAAGAAACGTAAACGGCATAAAATTGCTACGCACAAACGCAAAAAGCGTTTGCGGAAGAACCGGCATAAAAAGAAGCTCCGTTAACCGTAGCGGGCGTTTTACTGGGCGACGCAGCAACAAACATGCTGCCAGCGCACGGCGGGACGCCCGTTCGTCTTTTAGCCATTTCTGTATGGATATGCCATGATCGGGGACACGCCTCGCACCATCTTGCTGATCGATGATGATGCCACGATGCACGATCTCGCGCGCGCCCATCTCGAAAAGTCGGGCTATACGCTCATTTCTGCCTACAACGCCCACGCCGGCTTGCAAGCAGTGCTGGCGCATCGCCCGGATTTGGTGTTGCTGGATTTTATGATGCCGGAGATGGACGGCGAGAAAGCCTTCTACGAATTGACGCACAATCCCGCTTATCGCGCCGTAAGCGAGACCCCGGTGATCATGCTCACCGCGCGCGGCGGCGACGAGTTGCTGAAAACGACGCTGCTCGAACGCGGCGTGAGCGCCTACCTGCTCAAACCTTTTGGCCTGCGCGAGCTGACAAACGTCATCGAAAATGTTTTCATCATTCATGACATTCGCCTGCGCAACCAACAATTGCGCGCCGAAGTCGAGTTGACGCGCGATCATCTCGAGTTGATTATGCGCACGGCCCCAATCGGTATTTTTTCAACAGATGATATAGGCCGGATCGAGCACGCCAATCACGTGCTCGCGCGGCTGCTGGATTTTGAAAACCCCAAAGACCTGCGCCATCGCGTTATTGCAGAAGATGAAAGACTGCGGGACACCTTTTTGCGCACCGCCGTGGCACGCGTATTGACCGGCAAAAAACCCTGGAAGGTTCACTATTTTCATTATATCAAACATGCCGACCGGCGCCGCGTGCTCAATATTCATTGCGTGCCGGTCAAAAAATCCTCCGAAGAAATTGAAGGCGTGGTCGGCGTCGTCGAAGATGTCACGGAGACGCACAAACGCGATGAACAATTGCAGATGCTGACGACCATCGGCCTGGCATTGCAAAGCATTATTGATCTCGATGATTTGCTCCATTTGATTTTAACCGGCATCACCGCCGGACCGGCGCTCGGATTTACGCGCGCCATGATTTTCCTGGCCGACAATTCCGGCCAGCATTTAGTGGGAAAAATGGCGGTCGGCCCGGTTAATGCCAAGGAAGCCGAGGAAATTTGGAAAACCTTCGAACGCGAGCATCTTTCGCTGGAAGATTTTTTGGAGAAATACGGCAAACGCCGGCCCGTAACGCCCAGCCGCCTGGATCTCATCGTGCGCGATCAAACCATTCCACTCGGCATTCAAGATTCCGACTTCGTCCGGCAAATCCTGCTCAAACATACCTATCGCGGGCTGCCGAACCGGCTCGATCATCCGAGTTGCAAAAAAGTCTTTCGCGCATTGCAGCTCGAGGATTTTGTCGCTGTACCGCTGATTGCAAAAGACCGCCT
>QEVD01000210.1 GCA_003576975.1 Candidatus Zhuqueibacterota bacterium | reverse complement strand
ACATCAAAAATAAATCCGCCCAGCAACGCGCCGATGACGCCCACGACCAGGTTGCCAATCAAACCGAAGCCGCTTCCTTTCATAATCGTTCCCGCCAACCAACCGGCAGCCAAGCCGATCAACAAAAACCATAGTAAACTGCTCATCTTACTCCTCCCTGTGTTGGTGAGAAAACGGTTGATTTACGTTTTCAAAGTGCAAAGCTGAAGCGGAAAAGTCAAGTACGGATTTTCTTAGTTGACGATTGCGCCATACGCCGCGACTTGCGCCGAGATCTTCTTGACATCGCCGGTGATGACGATCGTCATCTCTTCGTCGCGCAAATAGGTTTGCGCGATGCGCTGCACCTCTGCGGGCGTGACGGCGTAAATATTTTTGACGTATTCCGTCAAATAGCTTTCCGGCAAACCGTGCAGGTTCAACAAGGCAAGCTGGCCAATGATGCCTGAGGGCGTGGAGTTTTGCAGCACGAACACGCCGGCGAGATAGTTTTGAATGCCGCGCAGCTCCTCTTCAGAAGGCGCCTCGGCCTGCAAGCGGTCGATTTCATAAAAAATTTCTTTGAGCGAAGCGCCCGTCACCTCCGTGGTGACATCGGCGACTTCTGCCCAGTAGGCATCGCGGTAGCGTGTTGAAATGGAGCTGAACGGAGAATAGGTGTAGCCCTTATCCTCGCGAATATTTGAAGTAATGCGCGAGCCGAACGAGCCGCCGAGCAGCGAGTTGGTGACCAGCAGCGCCATGTAATCTTTCTGCGTCGGGTCGATTACCGGCAAGCCAAGATAAATGGTGGATTGCGCCGCGCCCGGGCGATCGGTCAGATGAACGGCGCGCTTGCTCACCGACGTGGGAATGTTCATCAACGGATCGGCGCCGCTCGCCCAGTCGCCAAATGCCGCGCGAATCGCAGTTTCCATGGCCTCGGCGTCGAAGCGGCCGGCGACAAAAAAATGCGCGCGGGCGGCGCCAAAATTGTTGGCATAAAACGAACGCACATGATCTATCGTATAGCTTTGCAGCATGGCTTCGGTGGGATAAAGCCGGCCATACGGATGGTTGGGATACATCAAGCTGCGAAATTTTTCGAACGTAATCGAGTTGGGATCGGATTTCTCGATGCTCAATTGGCGCAAGCGATCTTTCTGCAAGCGCGATAATTCCGATTCCGGAAACAGGGGATGGCGCGCGATATCGGCGATCAGTTTGGTCAAATCCGGACCGAACTCGGACAACACATCGCCGCCGATGGTGGTTTGATCCGGCCCAACGCCGATATTGACTTGGCCGCCCATACTCGCGGCCTCCTGCGCAATTTGTTCGGCGGTGCGCGAAGTCGTTCCCTCTTTCAGCAAGTCGCCGGTCAAGTCTGCCAGCCAAACTTTGTTTTCGGATTCGTTCAAATTGCCCACACGAATCACCAACTGCACCGTGACTTTGGGCAATGAACCGTAAGGCACCAACGTCACTTTCAGGCCGTTGTCGAGCGTGAAGGTTTGCTTCGCCGGCAATTTGAAATCTTTCGGCGTGCCGCCTTCCGGCGGCGTTTGCTTTTGTGAAAATGCAAAAAATTTTATGTGAATTTTCATTTTATCTCCTTGGCGGAAGTGATTTTTCAATGTCGGAATTTGCCAACGGTATGCTCGATTTAGGATGAGGCCTTCGGCTCGATGGTGAGCACGGTGCGCGCCGTGGGCCGCAAATATTCCTGCGCAGTTTTCAGGATCAACTCCGGCGTGACTTTGCGGAATTCCACTTCGATCTGATTGATGCGTTCGGGATTGTCGTCGAACAATGCAAAACACGCTAGCAAATCCGCGCGGCCAAAACCGAAGAAACCGCCGAGATCATCATACAGGCTCGAACGCAACTTGACCAGCGCCCGGTCCAGCGTGGCCTGGTCAACCGGGCTGGTGCGGACTTTCTCCACGACTTCATCGACCGCGGCCATGATCGAATCCGGGGCCACGTTTTGATCGTGAAACAAAGAGGCCATCCACAACATCGGGCCGTTGTAGTTGTACATGTTGCCGAGCAAATAATTGATGCCGCCGCCGATTTCGCCGGTCATGCCGCGTTTTTTTACCAGCGCCTGACTGAGCATGCTGTCATCGCCCTGCACTAAAATTTGATCGAGCAAGCCCATGGCGTAATACTCCGGCGTGTTGCGTTCGGGCATGTGATACGCAAAAGCCAGCGCCGGACGATTGGCAAGCGAGTCGGGCTTGTTGAATTTTTTCTCCTGTTCCTGCCGCGGTTCGGAGAGATCGGGCTTGGCGGGTTGCTCTGCGGCGGGAATGTCATTGAAATATTTCTTGATCATCGCCAGCGCTTCCTGGGATTCGAAATCGCCGACCACGACGAGTGCGGCGTTGTTGGGCGCATAAAATGTTTTGAAGAACGCTTCGACATCTTCGAGCGTCGCGGCGTCGAGATGCTGCAAATCGCCGTAGAAATTGTGCGCATTGTACCAATTGGTGTTGGCATATTGCGGCATGTCGAGCCAGGGAAAGCCGCCGTAGGGCTGGTTGATCACGTTTACTTTGACTTCATTCTTCACCACGCCTTGCTGGTTGGTGAGATTTTCCTGTGTGATCGCCAGGCCGCGCATGCGATCGGCCTCGGCCCACAGCGCGGTTTCGAGCTTGTGCGCCGGCAGAATTTCGAAATAGTTGGTGAAATCAAAGCGCGTTGAGCCGTTCAACACGCCGCCGTTTTTTTGCACGAGTTGGATGAATTCCATCTTGCCGAGATTTTGCGAGCCTTGAAACATCATGTGCTCGAACAAATGCGCGAAGCCGGTGCGCTCTTTCGGCTCGATGCGAAAGCCGATGTTGTAATAAACCGCGACCACCACCGTCGGCGCGGTGTAATCCGGCGACAAGACGACTTTCAGGCCGTTGTCGAGTTTGTGATATTCGACCGGCACTTTGAAGCCCTCCGCCTGCCGGTTTTGCCCGCCCGGGCTGCACGCGAGCAGGAAAACCAGCGCAAACAATGCGGCGGTTTTGAGCATGATTCGTGACGACATGGTTTCTCCTCAGATGATAACAGCGGGATAGGGGATTAATTGATGCTGCAAGCCAAAAGTACCAGAAGTAGAGACGATGGAGAGCGCGAGGGCGTTGCAAACGATATTGACATAACGCACAAGCCGTAAAAGCTTGTGCTGCCTTTATTCGAGCTTCGGGCCAATGACGACGCGGAAGCAGGGACTGTGAAATGAAATTTGATTCTTGCTTCGCGAACAGGTCGATTTGTTGAGAATGCCTTGAAATTCAAGAAATTGATAGACAGCGATTATATACTGCAAATGTTTTCGGAAAGTGGGAAAAGATGCACAGAATTAAGCGACGAGAGAAAAACATGCGCCTTAAGCTCGATATGCGATCTCGCGAGAATGAAAAGCTGCTGAAAATCAGCGAGACGATGATCAACGCAGCCCAAATCAGCCAGGGCGACAGCGAGCCTTCCGGCAAGAGGTTCGTCGCAATGTTGGTGAGAATGCCGAGCGCTACGACGGAAATCATGGTGATGAGGAATGCGAGGCCGCGCTTTCTGAACATATCTGTTGTGTTGAAGTTTTGAGATAGGAAGGAGAATCGTTTTACGCTTTTTCTGCTTGCAGGGCTTTATCTGACTGGTGCAGTGCAGGATGGTCAAACAACTGTCGCAGCAATAAAAGTGTCTCTCGCAACTTGGCTGCGCCCAAAAAACTAAATCTTTTGACGATCCGTGATTGATCGATCGTAAAAAGCTTATGAGCGCGAATTAAGCTTGCCTCAGGGAGTTGGCCGATTTCCAAGTCTGTACTATCGAATGTCAGAGAATAAGCATCTATTTTTGCAACCTTAGACGTTACAACAACCACGACAACGTCTGGGAAAGAAGCATTATACGCATCGTTGGAAACAATCAGCACCGGCCGGCGTTTTGCACCTGACAGATCAGAATAGGGAAAGGGCACAAGCACGATTTCACCCTGCTTATATATCATCCCAAACACTCCTCTCTGTTTGCCACTCCGAGACGTTCTTCATGCTCGCTTCAGTTAGATCGCTGGTGTCTTCCGGCATCACAATCCCCCATTTTTCGGCGAGCAACAATTCGGCCAGACGATTTAGCTTTTGCAGAAAGTCAGCGTCTTGAAGCAGCGCCGAAGCCTCCTTTAAGAACTCATACTCTTTACGGGGAATGGTTATCGTATCCATCATATGTCGTTCGCTCACAATTTTTGGGATTGGTAATGGAATTCTGAGATCCCCAACATGACGGCCACAATCTACCCCGCTAATTTTTAAATTTCAACAAAAATTCAAAAACGGTTATCTCATAAGCTACGACGGCAACCTCTTGATCACCACCAGCGTGGCGTCATCTTCCCACTTGGCGTCGTCGCCAAATTCGAAAACAGTCTTGAAGATTATCTCCAGCAGCTCCGCAGCGCTTTTTTCTTGATGCTCGATGATTAAGCTTTGCAGGCGCTCCAAGCCAAAGGCCTCGCCTTCGGAGTTGTTGCGTTCAAAAATGCCGTCGCTGAACATCACCAGCACCGCGCCCGGCTCAAAATTCGCGAGCGACCGATGAATGGAAAGCTCGGGCAGCGCGCCCAGAATGATGCCGGTGGGTTTGAGTTCCGTCACCTCTTGGCCGCGAATCAACAACGGCGAAGGATGGCCAGCATTGGCGTAAATCACGTGGCCATTGCTCTCGATTTCCCCATAAAACAGTGAAACAAAACGCGTCGAATATGTGCTGCGGTGGATCACCCGGTTGAGCTTCTTGAGCGTGTGCACCATTTTCATCTGTTCTTCAAGTCCCATGCGCAAACCGGTAACCACATCACGCACGAGCAAGGCCGCGGGCAAGCCGTGGCCGCTGGCGTCGCCCAGGCTCACGCCGAACATCTCATTGCTGTAGGGAAAATAGTCGAACAAATCGCCGCCCACCAGCTCAGCAGACTGCGAGCGCCCGGCGATTTCATAACCCTTGATTTGCGGTGGCGCCTGCGGCAATAAGCTGTTTTGAATGTGCGCGGCTTGCTCCAATCCGCTTTTGACGGCGTCGGAAAAAAGGCGATAATTCAGCGCGGCCCGCACGGCGTTCATGCAGAATTCGATCTCTTCGCGCACCCAGCCGGCTTTCAATTCGAACACCACGATCCAGCGCTCGCTCGGGCTGCGCACCACGGTGAACGCCGCCGGGATGGTATATTCCGCTTGCCTGCTGATCTCGGCATCGATGCTCAAGGCAGGATCATCGTAAATATAGCTGCCATATTTCAGCAGCAGTTGCACCGCCTCCGAATCGGCTGCGATGCTGGCCGTGGCACGCGCGGTTTTCGACATGCCCGGACGTTTCACCAGGACGAATTCATCCCCGGTTTCTTCATAGATGCGGCCATTGCTAATGTATAAATCCGCGCTAAAATTCTGTTCGATTGCCTTCAAAATCGTAAACAGAAAATTCTTGCCGGTTTTTTCCTTGCCAATCGTGGTCAGCAGCGAATCCAATTTGCGATAAAAATTTTTCGGTTCAATCATGAACTCCCTTTCTGCGAATGATAGTCCGAATAGTATCATTTTATGCCGTCAGTTGCAACAGGCAAAAAGCCGTTCCAATTCATCATGAAATGTCATATATTGGCTTCGTTTTGCCATCAGCGACGCCACAATAGCGCGAGCATGGAAATTTTTTAACGACAAAACACCGCAGCCAAAACCCGAGTCGCGCAGCCGCCTCTTAAATTCTGCTTTCAATTTTGGGAGAAAACATTATCATGAAAATTCTTTTATTCGACATCGACGGAACTCTTATTCATTCCGGCGGCTCGGGTATGCACGGCATGACCCTGGCCTTTGAAGAGCTTTATGGCGTTCCCAATGCTTTTGCGGGCATTCCGGTCTCAGGCCGCACCGACAACTTGATTCTGCAGGATGCCTTTTACAATGCCGGTTTGCCGTGGCAGGAGCACGAAATGAAGCGATATCAAGAAAGATATTTTATTCATCTCGCGGAAGACATGCAGAAACCGCGGCCCCACCGCCGCATGATGCCGGGTTTTCCCGAATTGCTGGACCGCTTGCACGCCCTGCCGCACCTGCATCTCGGCTTGCTTACCGGCAATTGGAAAAAAGCGGCGGAGATTAAGCTTGCGCATTTCGATTTGTGGAAATATTTTGATTTCGGCGCGTTCAGCGACGATGAGAGCGACCGCAACAAGCTCGTGCCGCATGCGTTGCACAGAGTTAAAGCGAAATACGGTTTCGTTCCCAACAATCATGAGGTGTGCGTGATCGGCGATACGCCGCGCGACGTTGCTTGTGCGCGCCCGCACGGCGCCATGGCCATTGCCGTAGCCACCGGCGAATATAATCTTGAACAACTGCGCGCTGCCGAACCGGATTTTCTGTTTGAAGATTTCTCGCATAACGAAGAGTTTGTGCAAATTTTTGTTTGAGGAATAACCGTTAGCCGCTTGTTGCTCGTTGCTTGTTCCTTGTTGCTGACCAGCAACCAGCAACAAGAAACGAGCAGCGAGCAACCAGAAACCAGCAACCAGCATGAAATTTACCAGCGGCCACTTCGTCGTCATCTCCTTTGCCATACTCGCCCTCGCCGGCCTGGCGGGAAGCCATTTTAAGCTGCACCGCGTCGTCTTGCCGCCCTCCTCTCTCGACGTTGCTAAAAAAATTGCCGAGGATAAAATGAATTCTTTCTCAGATGACTTTGCGCACAAACTCGCGCAAGGCAGAAAGCCCAATCGCTTGATTCATGAAAAAAGCCCTTATCTTCTGCAGCATGCCTTCAATCCTGTGGATTGGTATCCCTGGGGCGAAGAGGCGTTTGAGAAGGCGCGCCGTGAAAACAAACCGATTTTCTTGTCGATCGGTTATTCCACCTGCCATTGGTGCCACGTGATGGAGCGCGAATCGTTCGAGAATGACAGCATCGCCGCGATCATGAACGAACATTTCGTTTGCATTAAAGTCGATCGCGAAGAACGTCCGGATGTCGATAAAGTTTATATGACGGTGGTGCAGGGTTTGACCGGTAGCGGCGGCTGGCCGCTCTCCGCCTGGCTGACGCCGGATTTGAAACCCTATTATGCCGGCACCTATTTCCCGCCGGATGCGCGTTATGGCCGGCCGGGATTCCCGCAGCTTTTGCTGCAACTGAGCCGCGCCTGGCAGGAACAGCGCGAGAAGGTTTTGGAATCGAGCGAGCAAATCATCAACGCGTTGCAGGAACATGCGGCCTCAAGCGATTCGTCGCAGCCGGTTCAGTTTGAACTTTCAATGCGCACCGCGTTCGCGCAATTTTCACAAAGTTATGACGAACGTCTCGGCGGTTTTGGCGGCGCCCCGAAATTTCCGCGGCCGTCCGTGTTCAACTTCTTGCTGCGTTATCATGCGCGGCATCAAAACCCACAGGCTTTGGAGATGGTGTTGAACACGCTGCGCCACATGTGGGCCGGCGGCATGTACGACCATCTCGGCGGCGGCTTTCATCGTTATTCTGTTGACGCCTATTGGCGCGTGCCGCATTTCGAGAAGATGCTGTATGATCAGGCGCAGCTCGTGTGGGTTTATCTCGAAGCCTATCAAATCACACATGAACCGTTTTATGCGCAAGCCGCGGCGGATATTCTCGATTATGTTTTGCGCGACATGACGCATCCCGACGGCGGTTTTTATTCTGCGGAAGATGCTGACAGCGCGCCTGATCCGCAACATCCGGAGGAAAAAGAAGAGGGGGCCTTTTACATGTGGCGCAAGCAGGAGATCGTCGATTTGCTCGGCGAAAGAGATGCTGAGATTTTCAATTATTTCTACGGGGTGAGCGACAGTGGCAATACCATCAGTGATCCGCAAGGTGAATTTCATGATCGTAACGTGTTGTACGCTGCTTACACGCCGGCAGAGGTGGCAAAACGTTTCGGCATATCCGAAGCGGAGATCAGCAAAGTCATCGAGCGTTGCCGCGCGCAGCTATTTGAACATCGCGAACAGCGGCCGCGCCCGCATCTCGACGATAAAATCATCACCGCCTGGAACGGCTTGATGATTTCGGCTTTCAGCCGCGCGTATCAAGTGCTGGGCGAGCGCATGTATCTCGAGGCCGCGTTGCGCGCGGCGGGTTTTGTATTGGCAAAAAATTTCGATCCGGCTACGAACACGCTCAAACGTCGTTACCGCGACGGCGAAGCCAAGTATCCCGGCCACCTCGATGATTATGCGTATTTCACGCTCGGCCTGCTCGACCTTTATGAAGCGAGTTTTGATATTTCGTGGCTGCAAGTCGCGGCGGCATTGACTGAGACTCAGAACCGCATTTTTGTTGACGAAAAAGAGGGCGGCTTTTTTGATTCCTCGGGCGAAGACAAATCCATTCTCCTGCGCATGAAAGAAGAATATGACGGTGCCGAGCCTTCCGGCAATGCCATTGCCGCGTCGAATCTGTTGCGCCTCGCGCAAATGCTGGATAGCCCGGACTGGCAGGTTTTGGCGGAGAAAAGCCTGCACGTATTTGCCCGACGTCTGGAAAGAATGCCGCATGCGGCCCCGCAAACGCTGGCAGCGATGGACTTCAGTCTTAACAAGCCTAAACAGATCATCATCGCGGGCAGGCCTCATGCGGACGATACGAAAATTTTGTTGCAGGCCGTGCACGAACGCTTTATTCCCAACAAAATTTTGTTGCTCGCCGATGGCGGCGAAGGCCAGAACTATCTCGGCGCGAGGCTGCCGATCATACAATCAATGACATTGATCGACGGCAAGGCCACAGCGTACGTGTGTGAGAATTATGCCTGCCAATTGCCGGTGAATGAGGTGAATGCACTGGTGAAATTGTTGCATGATGATGGTGGTTTGCAAGCAAAACGCTAGTCCCCAAAATAAAACCTTGGCAAGACGAAATAATTGCAAAAACTTTCTGACCGGAGTCTGGCATGAAATACATCCTGGCGTTGGATCAAGGCACGACCAGCAGTCGCAGCATTGTCTTTGATCAGAACGGCAGCATTTTGGCGCGAGCGCAGCAGGAATTCAAACAACATTATCCCAAGCCGGGATGGGTGGAGCATGACCCCGAAGAAATTTGGCAGACGCAGCTTGCAACCGCACGGGCGGCGCTGCAACAGGCGAATGTAACCGCAAACGACATTGCCGCCCTCGGCATCACCAATCAGCGTGAGACTGTGGTGTTGTGGGAGCGCAAAACCGGCAAACCGGTACACAACGCGATTGTCTGGCAAGATCGCCGCACCGCGCCCATCTGTGAAGAACTGCGCAACAGCGCATTGGGCAAAGAGATTCCGCAACGCACCGGCCTGGTGGCGGATCCTTATTTCTCCGGCACAAAAATCAAATGGCTGCTCGATCATATTCCGAATTTACGGGCACGCGCGCGCCAGGGCGATATCGCGTTCGGCACCATTGACAGTTGGCTGTTGTGGAAATTGACCGGCGGCAAAGTGCATGCGACAGATTGCTCGAACGCCTCACGCACCCTGCTCTTCAATATTTATGACGTTGATTGGGATCGCGACTTGCTTTCCCAACTCGACATTCCCGCAGCAATACTTCCCCGGGTTCGCCCCAGTAGCGGCATCTTCGGATTGACCGCGCCGGATTTGTTCGGCGTTGAAATTCCCATCGCCGGCATTGCCGGTGATCAACAGGCAGCGTTGTTCGGCCAGGCGTGCTTCACGCCCGGCATGTTCAAAAATACGTATGGCACTGGCTGCTTTTTGCTGACCTCAACCGGCGATCAAGTCATTCACTCAAAAAACGGCTTGCTCACCACGATAGCTTGGCAAATTGGCAACGGCAGAGTGCAATATGCGCTCGAAGGTTCGGTGTTCATTGCAGGCGCCGTGGTGCAATGGCTGCGGGATGAATTGCAACTCATCAAATCCGCCGCTGAAATCGAGAATCTTGCGGCGCAAGTGCAGGACAACGGCGGCGTATTTCTCGTGCCGGC
>QEVD01000209.1 GCA_003576975.1 Candidatus Zhuqueibacterota bacterium | reverse complement strand
TTTGTCGCACAGCCTCGGGGGCTTGCTGAAGCTGTTGTTGCAGGTTTTTTGTTTCAATTTGACTCTCGGGCAATTTTTCGGCGCCGGTGAGTCCGAGAATTTTGGCAAAGGTCGCAAAGTCCGGGGCATACTCCTGCAACGTGCGCAAAGCCACCATGCCCAGCTTGGGCGCGGCATCAGCCTTGAATAATTGCGCGCCGCCATAAACCGTGTGCACCGGCTGGCGCACACCGGACTCGCCAGGGTAGTGTTTGGTAAATGCCTCGTTGGCTTGTTGCAATTCACCGAAAATCGCCGGCAAAGACTCCGGCGTGAGGGAAGTTTTCATGGAAAGATGAACCTTGTTTTTGATTAAAGCTGATTTGGCTCTCTTGACCAATCGAGAGCAGAATCCATACTTTAAAATTTCACTCGTACACTGTTGCCTCGAAGAAGTACATTCACTCTCACCCTGTCATCCTGCAAGGATCTTGTGAAGTTGCAAACAGAGTATCAAGTGCTTCACAGGATTCCTTCCATGACAACGTAGGTCATTCATTCAATTGAAGGTGATCGTGGGTTAGACCGCCAAAAGCTTTTCCAGTCTAATTTTGGTGATCTTAGCTTGCTCCGCTGCCGCGATTTTCAATTCAAGCTTCGGATCATTCGGCAAACGCTGCTGCAACAGCGCCAGCATCTCGCCCGCGCTTTTGCCGGTGGCGCAAACGATGAAGATAAATCCGAACTTTTTTTCGTAAGCTTCGTTGCCGTCTGCCAGCGCATGAAGAATGTCTTCTGCAGCGTCCGCCACGCCCGCTTGCTCACCTTCCGACCATTGCCGCGTGCTCGTGAATTTCGCACGCAGGCTGGTTAAATCGCCAATTTTGGGATGATGCGAGAATGCTTCGCGCCAATCCTGCGGAGCAAGGTTTTGCCAGATTACTTCGGCAACAGCAAAAAGCTCGGCTTCACTGTTAAACGGCCGGCGCTCTGCCATTGCCTCTGCCCAGCGCGTCGCGCCGCAGCAGCGGGTAAGCTCGGCAAGAGCAGAGGCATCAGCAAGGTTGTTAAAATATGCTAAAGTCATTTACTCTCGCTGCAAGTTGTCCGCAGAAAACGCAATCCTGAATCACAAGGCATGAGGCGACACACAAAGCTTACGGCATGCTGAATGCCAAAATGCGCGTCGAATATAAATTGCGGCGGCGGCAAAGTCAAATCGCCATGGCCACGCGACAATGCAATGCTTCGAAAAACTTTCATGCGGGAGGTTGAAAGATCGGAGAGGTAGATTCATTGGAATCGAGCGCCCGCGGAAAAAGCAGGCTATACCCGGTCAAATTTCAATAAAGCACATGCCGAAGTCAAAAAGAGTAACGCACTCCCATTGACGGGCCGCGGCGGCGCGGCAGAACTTCAAACATGAATTTTGAGGACAACGCGTTTTTCTCCGGATGGGGATAGAGCAGATAGCTCACCAGCGTGCCGCTCACCGCGCCCACCAAAACGTCGCTGAGATAGTGTTTGTTGTCGTGAATGCGGGAAAAGCCGACATAAGCCGCCCAGCCGTAGGCAACGCTGAACGAGACGGCCTTCCATTGCGTTGGCGACAGCAGCGGCAGGTCGCGGCCTTGCCGAACTTGGCCGTCGATAAAATCGCGTGTTTCCAGATAAAGAAAAGTCGAGGCGGTAAAAACGGTGGAGGTGTGGCCGGAGAAGAAGGACTGCGTATCCGAGCCATCCGGGCGGTAGCGGTTGAAATTGCGTTTGGCGAGATGAGTAACGACGGTGTTAAAATAAAACGCCTGTTGAAAGCGGAACAGCTTAGCATAGCTCGAGGGTGAGTAATCGTGTCCGGTAAGCGCATCGAGCACAATCATTCCTGCCAGGCGGGCGCGCACGGCTAAGGCTTGATAGTAGCCGGGGCTAAGCGATCCCAACGACGCCCTGCCGTCGCGGCGCGACCACTCTTCGGCAATCTCATGGTCGAAAGCCAGCGGCGGCATGGGTAAACCACGGCCGGCCTTCTGGCGTTCGGTCAGCAGGCTTGCAGCAAACACCGGAAGCTGCCATGTGTTGACGCTTGCTCGTGCGCCTGCAATGAGATTTTTGTAGAAGGGCGCGTTTTGCGTTTCGCTGGCGGTGAAATGATCAGCCGGGGTTGCTGGTATTGAAATTTTTTGTTGTTGCGGAAGCTGGGCAAGGGCCGAAGGAGCGGGAAGCGCGCACGTCGAGGCAAGAATTATCAGCACTGTGATGGAATTTCTCATGTGATCTCACGATTGTATGAAACGTTCATTGCTACGCGACTGAACCTGTTGCCGCCCGATTATGAACATGTGAGTTTTCCAGTTCTTCATACAACTTTTCTCCGGCCTCGCATGCTTCATTCTCCAGCGAAACCCGGTTCAAGCGCAAATCATTGCCCACCACAGCGTTGCTAAAATAACGGGCATTCTTAATGAATCTCCGCGAAAATTCCAAGAAAAACTTTTTTTGCTCACCGCCCTCTGGTGCGCTGATTATCCCTTGCATGAAAGGCAAAAACTTTGGAAATTGTGATCAACTTGTAACATGTTCATCACAGAGAGAAAAACAGTGAAGATAAAATTGACGAATCGTTTGGCCAGGGCCGGCGCTGCCTCCATCATGCCGGCAATTCTTTTCATGTGTCCAGCTTTGAGCGTGGCGCAGTCCAAGACCAGCATCTCCGGCTGGCTGCGGGTCGGCGCGGAGTATACCTACAACGAAACCTACAGCGAATCGTTTTATCGCGCCAAGATTCAATTCGAAACCAAGATTGACGATACGTTTGACGCTCAAGTCGATATCCGCGGAGAATCCGACACCCACGAAATGGAATTGCGCGAGGCCTTTCTCACCGCCGATCTCGGCAAAGCCATCGATTTGGAATTCGGGCACAACAAAAAACGTTTTGGCTACGAGTTTCAGAAATCAAAAGAAAAATTGAAAACCGTTGACCGGACGCTGCTGTATCAGTATCTCGAGCCTCTCGGCTTGGTCGGGCGTGAATTGAATCTGCGCTATCATCGCAAAGCAAGGCCGGAGGTGCGCCAGGTCGGCCTCTCCGCCAGCCTCGGTTACAACGAAGCCAACGATTTCTCGTTGATTGGACATCTCACGCGGCTGAACACGCTGGGCAGCTTTGCGCTGGGCGGAAGCGGCACGGTTAAACTCGACAAGATTCAGGATGGCACCCAGACCGTGTGGAGCACAGCGTTGGAAATGGTGCGCGACACGGATGCGCATCATGTCGAAATCGAAGGCGTTCTCGGTGTGGATCCGCTTGCTTCGGAAGTCGAGAAAAAAGTTGGCGCCGGCAAGGCTGTTCATTTCCTCGGCGGCAAAATGCTTTATGCGCATCGCATGAAAACCTCGAGCCGTCTGTTCAAAGCCATTGAGCCGGTGCTGGTCGCGAGTTTTCTGGCGCGCGATCTTGATGCGATTGGCCGGAATACAATTTCCACGCTGGCGGGGCTGAACGTTTATGTTGCCAAAAACGCAAGAGTCAGCATGAATGTCGATCTCCAACTCACCAGCACGCCCGCGGATTACAGCGAGCGCAGTTCAGTGGGCAGTAACGGCATCCTGCAAATGGAGTTGCAATGGTGAGCGTGAACGTAAAAATTTTCAGCCTGCTGACGGCTTGTGTTGTAATCGCGCTGCAAGGCTGCTCCAAAATCCTCGAGCCGGAAGAGGCGAACAGCTTTGGCTTGAAAAAAGTTGAATTGCAACTGACCAGCGAGGATTTTGGCACGCTCAACAGCAATGTGTTCGCGCGGCTGCAAGTGCCGGGCGATCTCAAGCTCGAAGGGAAACGCTGGAATGTCAAAGTGCGTTATTCCGGCCAGACCTCGATCAACAATACCAAGAAATCAGTGACATTTGAATTTCCGGAAAACCAGCGCTATCGCGACCATCGTTATTATGGGTTAAGCGCGCAATTCGGCGATCCCACGGGACTCAATCCGATCGTCGGGTTTTATGCCTTTGCGCAGGCAGGCCTGGCAACGCCCAACGTTGAGCCGGCGGCGTTTTATGTGAACGGCGAGTACTGGGGACTCTATTTCCTGATCGAGCCGATCGATGAGGATTTTTTCGTTCGGCGCGGCCAGCGTTTGGGCTCGTTTTATGAAGCCACGCGCGCGCATGCGTATTTATCGTTTGCCGGGAGCTATGATGTGCGGCTGGGTTTTGAAAACCAGGGCGAGCGCGAAGGCTATTTCGGCGATTTGGAAGAGATGATTCGGGTTCTCAACGAGTCAAGCCCGGAAGAATTGCCGGCGCGCCTGCAGCCGTTGCTGGACGTGGAAAACTGTTTGCGCTATCTGGCTGTCTCCGTGCTTTTTCACAACTCTGACGGATACATCAACAACTATCGTTTGCATAAGAATAATCCGGAAGATCCGTTTCAGATCATTCCGTGGGATTTGGATCATCTCTTCGAGATTCATCCCACGCGCAGCACAATCTTTGGCGAGAAGAAATTCAGCGAAAATCTGCTCAAAGCAAGAGTCCATCGCCAGCGCTATCGGGAAATACTGCTCGAGTTGATGGACGAGACCTTGCGCGTGGAACGGCTGGATGAGATTCTCGATGAAACGGCGGCGCAAATCGCCGCAGCGTTGGCACAGGATCGCTTCCGCGGCGGAGATGCCTTTGCCTATGCGGCGCAACGCAAAGAAAGGATTCGCCAGTGGTATGCCAAGATTCGCGAAGACTTGGTGTTGTTGGAGTGAATCAACGCGGAGCCGCAAACCCATATTCTCTGCCGCCTGCCGTTTCACTTTCTTCTCTGACTGTCGCCAGAATCATAGCACGAACCGATTGATGAAAAAGTATATCGTCTTCTCTCTCCTGCTGCTCGTCGCTTGCAAAGGCAAATCACCTGTCGATCCGCCGCCCGATCCCGATCAACCCAAATTCAAAGTAACGGATTTTTCCGCGCCCGAAGCGTGCGCCGGTTGCCATCCCAATCATTATGAAGAATGGCGTACTTCAATGCACGCTTACGCGTTTGTCGATCCGGTGTTCTTTGCGATGAATGCCGCCGGTCAACAGAAAACCGGCGGCCAGCTCGATCAATTCTGCACCAAATGCCACAGCCCGATTGCGAGCTTGACGGGCGAAACGCCGCCGTTCTTTGATCCCGCCAGCCTCTCGCCGATTTCAAAGCAAGGCGTGAGTTGCGATGTTTGCCACACCATCACCAAAATCAACGAACCGCGAAATGCGGAAATCGAGTTAAAACCCGGCCGCACGAAATATGGCTCGCTGGCGAATCCTGCGCCCAACCCTTTTCATGATTCGCAATTCAATGCCCTGTTTGACCGCTCAGAATTTTGCGGCGGTTGCCATGAAGTCCAAAATCCGCTCGGCACAAATGTCGAAGAAACGTTCAGCGAATGGAACGCCGCCGCGCTGGCCGGCATGTCGTTCGATTGCCAGGATTGCCACATGCCGACTTACGCCGGCGAGGCCGCCGTCGGCGGGCCGCAGCGCGCTGAGGTGCATCGCCATTACTTCGTTGGCGTTGATGTGCCGTTGGTGGATTTCCCCGGCGCGGATATTCAGCGCCGTGAATCCGAAAAATTACTGCAAAATTCTGCGACCATGACAGTGACCAGTGCCACCGCCGTTTCAGCCGGCGACACGTTGCGCGTGCACGTGAGTATTCTCAACAATAAAACCGGCCATCATCTGCCCTCCGGCGTCACTGCGGAACGGCAAATGTGGATCGCCCTCCGCGCGCGCGATCAAAACAACAATGTGTTGTATGAAAGCGGCCAGCTCGACGCCAACAGCGATTTGATGGATCATCACAGCGAGCTAAATCCCAATGCCGATCGCGATCTCACAATTTTTCGCCAACGCATGTTCGGCGTTGACGGCAATGAAGTTTTATTTTTCTTCGAGGCCAAAACCGTCGAGAACAACATGATTCCATTTCTGGCGACGAAGACAGCGACTTACAAAATCCCCGTGCCCGTAAATTTAAGTGGAACGCTATCGCTGGAAGTTGCTCTCAAATTTCGGAGCTTGCCACCGTATTTTCTGCGCGAGCTGGGTTTGGGCGACTTGGTTGCGAAAGTGCCGATTGTCGACATGGCGCAAGAGAGTAGACAGATAAGTATTACGCCATAGGCATTCCAACAGCCGCAAAAGCCGTTGCCTGGTACAACGTTAAGTTGACACAAACATCGAGATGTCATTCAGAAAGAATCTTGTGAACTGAATTTTGCATGCTGAGATAGGACAAAAAAGAATCGATAATCGTCTTAAACAAACCGCGAAGCGGTGGAATGTTTATAGTGAAATCCATCCCACCACCCTTCAAAACTCCGAAGGAGTGAAATGTTGCACGGGCTCAATTTTCAACCTTGATCTCTCGATGAAAAGAATATGCCACTCCTTTCGGAGTTTGTAGAAACGGCGTGCGCGCATGACTATAACCATTTCACTCCTTCGGAGTTGCCGACAAGTTCTCGTGCAAAATTTTTTGTGCCTCACCCAATTCGTAAATTGACATCTTGACCAAACCCGCGCTCATCACGGATTCGGTCAGACATGGTGCAAAATTCAGGTGTGAAGTATTGGGAAAACGGCTCGAACCGGCTGCGAACCCAGTACATCACAAGATTCCTCCTGACATTGACAAAAGTACGGGGAAATCTCGAACTTAACGTTGTAGTACTAGCGACGCTGCGAAACCAATTCTGGATTGATGATTGCGGATTGCGGAAGTTACGATACTCGAATGGATCGATAACTTGAACAATACGATCACCACAAATTGCCAGGCTTAGATTACGAAGACAATCATTTCTAAAAGGAGGATGAAACACATGAGAGCCGCCCGGATATTTTTCTTTTTTACGATCTTCTTGATTGGAAAAACCATGCCTGTTGCCTCGCAATCTTTCGGCGAGATTCATCGTGTTGATCCTCGCATCAACCAGTTAATCCCGGCCAACGCCAAACTGGAAAAGCTTGCCGAGGGCTTTGAGTGGACCGAAGGCCCGCTCTGGTTGCCGCAGGAACAGGCGCTGGTTTTCACCGATATTCCCAAGAACACAATTTATAAATGGAAACAAGGCGAGGGGATCAGCGTTTATTTGCGGCCCGCGGGATATGTTGGTGAGGATCCGCCCGGCTTTGAGCTGGGCGCGAACGGATTGAACTTGAGTCCCGCCGGCAAGCTGGTAATGTGTGATCACGGCAATCGCTGCATCAGCCAACTCAACACACAGAATTTTACCAAAAAAGTTTTGGCCGATCGTTTTGCAGGCAAACGCTTGAACAGCCCGAATGACGGCGTGTTCAAATCCAACGGCGATTTTTATTTCACGGATCCGCCGTATGGCCTGGCCGGCTTGAACCAAAACCCCAAAAAGGAGTTGCCGTTCAACGGCGTTTATCGTTTATCAAAAGAGGGTGAGCTGACCCTGTTGACCAAGGAACTGACGTATCCCAATGGCATTGCTTTCTCGCCGGATGAAAAAACTCTTTACGTTGCCCAATCCGATCCGGACAAAGCTATTTGGATGGCATTCAACGTAAACGATGACGGCACAATTTCAGATGGCAGAATCTTGTTCGATGCCACGCCGTGGGTGAAGCAGGGCAAAAAAGGATTGCCGGACGGTTTGTCCGTTGATGAATCCGGCAATCTCTTCGCCACCGGGCCAGGCGGGGTGACCATCCTCAGTCCGCAAGGCACGCATTTGGGCACAATCGCAACCGGCGAGGCGACTTCGAATTGCGCGTTTGGCGACGATGGCTCGGTATTGTATATCACGGCGGATATGTATCTTTGCCGGATAACGTTGAGCACAAAGGGGAAAATGTGAAAACCGACTCATTTTTTAATCGCTTTTTTCGCGAGTTTCCCGGCGCGTTGTTCACGTTGATCGGGGAAGATCCGCGCAAGGCCAAAAGGTACAAATTCACTTCCATCGAGGTGAAGGAGCAAGCCTTTCGCTTCGACGGCCTTTTTCTGCCAAAGACGAAAGACGATCCGATTTATTTCGTCGAGACGCAATTCAAGAAAGAAAACGACTTTTACGCCCGTCTTTTCGGTGAGATATTTTTGTATTTGCGGCAATATCGCCCGCTTAACAACTGGCGGGCGGTTGTGCTCTTTCCGCGAGAGACGGCAGATCCCGGCGTTCATCAGCATTTTCAAGAGTTTTTTGTGAGCGGCAGGCTGCAGCGGCTTTATCTGAAACGTTTGCCCAAAAAACATTTAGAAAAATTCCCTTTGAGTTTGTTTCAGATCATATTAGATTCAGAGCAGAACGTCGCGTCGACGGTTCGCAAAATTGTTCGCCAGTTACCCGACCAGTTTCCTCAAGCTGATGATCTAGAAAAGGTCGTCCCAATGCTGGTCAGTTTATTGATGGATAAGCTTCCCCAACTCTCGTTAAAGGAGATAAAGAAAATGACAGAGCCTTTATTTTCCAACATCAAAAAATCGCGCGCCTATCAAGAGATCGCCGAGGAGGTTGAGCAAGAGCTTAC
>QEVD01000208.1 GCA_003576975.1 Candidatus Zhuqueibacterota bacterium | reverse complement strand
TTTGATTTTTGGCGTGCTCTACCTCGACAGCCGCAAAGCGCTCAAGGGTTTGCCCGAGCATCGCAAAACCATGTTGCAAGTGCTGGCCGATCAAACCTCACTGGCCATTGCCAATGCCCTGCTGCACAAAGAAATGGCGGAGAAACAACGCCTGAAAAAGCAAATGCGCGCCGCCAAAGCCGTGCAGCAACGCTTGCTGCCCGAATCGGAGTTTTCGCATCCGGCATTCGAAATGGCGTTTCGCTTTGCCGCAGCCCAACAAATCGGCGGCGACTATTTGAACTTTGTGCCGCTCAGTGAATCGCGCTACCTCATCGCCATCGGCGATGTTGTCGGTAAAGGCCTGCCTGCCGGATTGGTGGTGATGACGTTGCACGGCGGACTCTATTCCGAAATCTCGCACCGCCAGGATCTCGTTTCCCTAACGCGCAATCTTGACCGGCTCATTTATGAATATGCGCAAGGTAAAGTCTTTGTCACGTTTTTTGTCGGCGTGCTCGATCTGGAAAAGCAGCGTCTCGAATTTGCCAGCGCCGGCCACAATCCGCCGCTGATTCGCCATGCCAGCGGTGAAGGCTGGCAGGAGTTGCGCGCCGTCGGCATTCCGCTGGGACTCGATCCGAGCACCAACCGTTTTATTGAAACGCTCGATTTGCAATCCGGCGATTTGCTGCTGTTATACACGGACGGTATTACCGAGGCCAAAACCAAAGACCGCAGGCAATTCGGCGCAGCAGGACTCAAGCAGGTGGTCGATGACTGGCTGGCGGCGCAATCCCGCCCGGGCGCAACGCTGACTCTGGCGAAACTGGTGAAAGCCGTATTCGAGGCCGTGCAACACTTCAGCGGCAAGAAGCAATTTGAAGATGATACGACGCTGATGGCAGTGGCGGTGAAGTGATTTGATTAAGGAAACCGGGGCATGAAGGACGCCGATCAACTTTATCTTGTTCAACGCATCCAGGCCGGAGAGGCGGCAGCCGAAACCGAGCTTTTCAAGCGCTACCAGACGCCGATCCTGTGGAAAATTTGCCGGCATTTGAAAGCCGATCGCGAAAACGTCAAAGATGTCGCGAGCGAGGTTTATTTGGCGATTCTGCAAGGCCTGCGCAACGCAAATTTCCAACCCGAAAGATGGGAATCGCTGGAGGCCTACATTTGGGGTGTGACCAACAATAAGATCCGTGACTGGTTCAAGCAAGCGAATCGCAATCATCGTTTTATCGAACCTCAACCTCCCGCCGAGAATACCGCTGTCGCCGCAGAAGAATTCCTGGCCGATAATGACGAGTTGCGCCGGCATCTGCAAGACTGTTTACAGACATTGGATTCAAAATACAGAATCGCTTTGGAATTGCGCTATTTCCGCGAGCTAACCATTCCGGAAATGAGTGCGGAGCTTGGCATTTCGCCGCGCCGCGTCAGCGAGCGGATTCATTATGCCCTAAAATTGCTGCGCAAGGCCCACGGTCAAAAACTTAAAAAGATGTCAATATTCATCCTCGTTTTGCTATTCTAGAACGGAGATGATGGAGTAGAATTATGCCATGTGAAATTTCAGATCGTGATCGGCGTATCGATAATTTTCTAATGAACCAGCTCACTTCTGCGGACGCCGAGGCCTTCGAGATTCATTTGTTCGGCTGTAAAGAATGCCTGACGGAATTGCGTTTGCGCGAGCAACTGATCGAGGTTATCAAGAACAGACCGGTCGTAATAGTTGCGGAACCTGCTCCCGAACGCCATTCAAACGTGCCAAAAGGCTTGGTTCAAGCGATTGCTGAGTTTTTCAATGTGTTGCCCAACGCCTGGATTTATGCCGGCGTTGCTGTGATCTTGATTGTTGCAGTTCTGTCCTTCCCACTTTTTCAAGACAAGGAAACCGGCGAAGGTTATGCGGCGAATTTTGCGCCCTCACTGCGGCTTGAAAGCTTGGCGGGCCAGGCGCAACGATCTTCGGATTTGTCTGTATCAATTTTCTCTCCCCTCCTCGGCGAAAATCTCCACGGTGAGGTGTTGTTCCGGTGGCAAATCACACGGGGTGAAGAAAGCATTGCTGTACCATTAGATTTGAAGATTCTGAACAATCATGAATCCGTGGTTCATAACGTCCGCACAGAAGCGCAAGAATACCGCTTGCGCGAGCAATTGGCGCCCGGCGTGTATTATTGGACTCTCGAATATGAAGGTGATATGTTGTATTTGGGAAAATTTTCTTGGGGCAAGCCCACCGATTAACTTCTCAAGAAGGCTTTCTATGATAGCATGCACTCGTGACGATCTCGCCAAATTTATGCAAAATAAAATAGTACGCCGCCACAAAATACTTCTACTTTGCTTGTGCGGACTTTCTTTCTCAACATTTGCATCGGCGCAAACTGTTGTTTCCTTTGTCGTAGATGACACCGTCCAGGCGAATTATTATTTTGATAAGGGCGACAGTCTAACACTTTATGCCAAATATGACAGCGCCAATTTTTATTATGAAAAGGCCAGCGCGATTTTTCTCGCAATTGCAAGCCAAACGGAGAAGTCGGGGCTATGGAAAAAATACATTGACTGCTGCAACAGAATGGGAGACAATTTTCGTCTGAAAGACCGGCACAAAGAGGCCTTGAATTATTTAAACAAAGCGTTGGAGATTGGAACAGCAAAACTCGGCCAAAATCATCCTGAAGTCGCCACTGCCTATGACAATATCGGGCGAGTCTATTGGTATAAGGGTGTTGGCGACAGCGCGTTATATTTTTGCGCCCGCGCCCTTGATATTAGGCTTGCTGTTCTGCCGAAAAATCACCCGGATGTGGCGCGCAGCCATGAAAGCATGGGCCACGCTTTGCTTTATAGTGACCGGAATGCTGAAGCACTGGCATATCTGCAAAAATCCCTCATGATCAGACATCAGCGCTTTGGCGAAAACTCGCTGCCTGTGGCGTCGAGCTATCATGCGCTGGCAAGGCACAGTTATTTTACTAAAGATATTGACGAACTCTATAATTACGCTAACAAGTCTTTATTGATAAAACGCAGGTTTTTTGATGAAGACCATCCTGAGATTGCGGATACCTATAATGATGTTGGTAACTATTTTTATTATACAAACAATTATGCGAGAGCAATTGAATATTACGACCAGGCCCGCGTCATTAATCAGCAAGCCTATGGCTATTATCATCAGTACGTCGCCCGTTCTTATGTTAACATCGGCCACGTCCTGCATGCCAAGAAAGAATACGATGCGGCGATTGTGTCCATTCAAAAGGCCGGTCACATTTTTCAGGCGATTTTTGGTGAGAATCAATTTGTCGCTAACAATTTTCAGTATCGTGGTGTAGTCTACAGCAGCAAAGGCGATTATGAAAAAGCGCTCGAATGTATTGCAACATCACTGGCCATCAACAAAAAAATAAAGGGGTTCGACTTCCAAGTAGGCCGCATCTATGCAAGCATGGCAGAGATTCATCTTCGACTGAGCGACTTCGCCAATGCTTTGAAATTCTGCCAAAAGTCTATAGCAGCGCTGGTGCCCGGCTTTTCCGACACCAGTGCTTATGCCAATCCACAATTGCACGACACCATCTCTGAATTCTATCTTCTCAGAACGCTAAAGCTCAAGGCAGAAATTCTGGCAAATCGCTATCTGGCGCAATTTCAAATCTCTGATTTGCAAAACTCACTATCGACTTATGAGCTTGCTTCCGACTTAATTGATCAAATGCGTAGTGGATTTAGAGAGGAAGGTTCCAAGCTGTTTTTGGGCGAAATCGCCGCCGGAGTTTACGATGGCGCTATATTGACTGCATTGAAATTGGAGAAAATAGCCAATCAACCGCAATATGGTATACAAGCCTTTACCTTCGCAGTAAAAAGCAAGACAGCGGTGTTGACTCAACTTTTGCGGGAATCACGAGCCAAAAAATTTTCAGGCATTCCGGCAAAAGTCCTTGAGGAAGAGGAGCGGATGCGTGCGCATCTGGCTTCACTTCAAACTACCATCCAGAAAGAAAGACAGGCAAAGCAAAGCAATAAGCTGCAGCAATTGGAAGAGAAGTATTTTGCGCATAAAGCCAAATATGATGAATTGATCGGGCGATTCGAGAAGAATTATCCGAAGTATCATGTCTTAAAATATGAAAGCAAAACCGTTGCGGCGGCAGAATTGCAAGCCGCGTTGGACGACGAAACGGCTCTGCTGAAGTACTTTGTTGGGGATACTGCCATTTGTGCCTTCGTTGTGACGCGAAGACATTTTGAGACCTTTTCATTGAAAAAGGATTCGCTCTTTACGGCGACGGTGCATGCTTTGACTGCTTCCTTCAAAAATATCAGCTCCAAAACAACCTATCTTCAGGCCGCTACCGATTTGTATCTGAGATTGATAAAGCCGTTGGGTTCCAACATTGCCGATAAGTCGCATTGGATAATCATTCCCGATGGCGATTTATATTTTATTCCCTTCGAGACCTTGCTCGATAAAAGCGTCGTTTCGACACAGGAATTAAATTATTCTGACCCGCCTTTCTTGATCAAGAAGCACGAAATTTCCTATCAGCTTTCGGCAACTTTGTTCTTGGAGAGTCAAAAGGAAAGTGACAAGCTCAAGCGCTCAGACATTTTTGTTGGCTTTGCTCCGGTTTTCAGCAAGAATGGCGCATTGAATTCAGACATCCTTAATTCCCTTACCGTGGCGAATCCAGATGCTTCATCTTATTTTGTTACGCGCAATGGCAAGACGCTGGATGAGCTTAAGTACAGCGCACAGGAGTTGTGGACGATCGCGCAATCATTTCCTTTTGGCAGCCGCGTTTACCTGCATGAAGAGGCTTCGGAGGAAAATTTCAAAAACAATGTCAAGAATTATAAATATGTTCACGTTGCCACACACGGGTTTATTAATAATGAAAACCCCAAGCTCTCCAATCTCGCGTTTTCGCAACCGCAGAACAGCAATGCCAAGGAAGACGGCATTCTCTATTCCGGTGAAACGTACAATTTGGACTTGAACGCCGACCTGCTGGTTTTGAGCGCCTGCCAAACCGGCGCGGGACAAATTATCAAAGGCGAAGGTTTGATGGCCTTGACGCGCGGTTTTTTCTATTCCGGCGCGCGCAACATCGTGGCTTCGCTCTGGAAAGTGTATGACGAGCACACCAGCCGCTTGATGGTCGAATTCTATCGCGAAATCGCCGCCGGAAAAAGTTATTCCGCTGCTTTGCGAGAAGCCAAACTGAAGATGATTGCCAATCCCGAAACGGCGGGTCCGCAGTCGTGGGCCGGGTTTGTGCTGATCGGGAGGTGAGGAGGAAATGCAACTCTGGATTGGCGTCGTGGGGCTATAAGAAAATGACTTCAATGTCATCAACAACGGGCCTAAAATCCTGATCCAGCGTCGCGATTTTTAGGTTGAAGTTTTTGGCGATGGCATGCTGGTAAGCATCATCGAAATCCAAACCAAACTTCTGGGCAGCATCGAGCAGGGAAACGTACGAGCTTGTGGGAAGGCTCAGGATTCGAGTGGTGGGAAGCGTGTCGTCAAGAAACTTTCGAAAAACATCTATCGCCTTGCTTTTCAGCAAAATGATTCCAATCGAGTGCAGCGAAAAATCGGAGATAAAAAGCGCAGCCGCATTTTTGTTGAGAAATTCCTTGCAAGCCGCGCTTTTCTTCTGCTGCAACAAAATTTCAAGAAAGATGTTGGTATCGGCAAGAATCATGAGCGCCAATCCCGGGCTTTGTGCTGCAGCTCGACCGAGCTGAATTGTTCGGAGAGCTGTGACAGTCCGCCTTCCCAGTCAAACGTGAATGTTTTTGCTGCTTGCGTGGTACGGCTGTACTTATGGAGCAAAAAATCAACATAATCCACGATTTCGGGCAATAAATAGTCCGGCAATTGCTTGATTTTTTGCTCGATTTGCAATATGCTCATCTTTTTTTCTCGATTAGATTCATGTTCACTGAGTGATTCGGCAACGTTAAATAGCGAACTATTGCAAATTTATCAAGTATTATTTCCTGCTCGTACCGGACGCCAGCCAAACCGCAGCAGGACAAATACTTGATGATGATTGCAAATCCCAAGACGGTCCGTACGCTGTTGTGGGCCGGGTTTGTGTTGATCGGGAGATGATATAGACAAGATGTAAGCATGAATTTACAGGTAACGCCAGTTTGCTGTAAATGCCCCAGCAATTGTTCTCCGCCTATTTTTTCCCACAAATCTCCAGAATTTTTCAATATTTCTTTCGCCCAGGCTATTACTCCCGAAAAGACGCCGCCGCGCCTTTGCACGGGAACGATTCATGCCAAAACAGACAGCTATTGCTCAGGCGATTGGCTTTCTCAAAGCCAATTGGCTTGACGGCAAAAGCCTGAAAGAAATCGCCCATCTCCACCGGGTGGACGCCGGCAACCTGGTGCGGGCGTTCCGCAAGCAAGAGGGCATGACGGTCAAGCAATTTGTCGATCAAAAGCGAAAAGAACACGTGCTGGCGCGCCTATCCGACATGAAATTTTTGGGATATGCCATCGGCGCGGAGTTGGGATTTGCCAACGATCTCGCCTTTTATCGCTGGGTGAAACGGGCGTTTGGGGTGTCGTTCGTAGAACTGCGCGCCCGCAACTCGGGCGACCAAAAGCCAGGACGATCAGCAAAGACCATCAAAGAATAGAATCTCAATCTACGAGGAGAAGGTGTAATGAAGATGGCGACCATGCGAGGTACTCTTTTTCTGCTCTTCTTTGCCATTACCAACAGCGCAATCGCCCAGGGTTTCGTCTTGGGCCTCAGCCACGAAAGCCGGATTTATAACAGCTTCCGGTCACTGAATGTCTACCTCCCACTGGAATATGATTTCAACGATCCCACGGTCAGGTATCCCGTCATCTACTTTTTGCATGGTTCCGGTACAAATCAGGATGGTTATACCGCGATCACCGTCATGATTGACAGTTTGCGTGCGGAAAACAAAATCTCGCCGATGCTGATGGTTTTTCCGGATGGCAGCGCCGGCCAGTTTGGCGGGAGTTATTACTCCAACTCCGCGCTTTATGGCAGCATGGAGGACTATATCGCTTTCGAGGTGGTGCCATTTATCGACAGCGAGTTTCACACTGCGGCGAAGCGCGAGCAAAGATTCATCATGGGGCATTCGATGGGCGGCTACGGCGCCATGCGCCTGGCGGTTGATCATCCGGAAATCTTTCGCGGCGGCGTTTCGCACAGCGGCATTCCCGATCTCACCCAATTTAAAACCTGGATTCCGACCCTGCTCAGTGAAAACGGCAGCGCGCCGCCTTATAATTTCACGCCCTCGCGGATTTTTACTATCGATGCCTTCGCCATGGCCGGGGCCTGGTCTCCGAATCTTTCCAAGCCGCCTTATTTCGTCGATTTTCCTTTGGACAGCCAGGGCAATCTTATTGATTCGGTTTTTGCCCGCTGGCAAGAGCACAACCCGGCCCGGCTTGTTTCGCATCTTTCACCGGAAGACAACCTCGCTTTGTTTTTTGATTGCGGACGACAGGATCGCTTTCTGATTGTTCCCTGGAATGATGCGTTTGCCGACTCGCTCGATCGCCTCGGCCTGCCTTATGAGTATCAGACATTTCAGGGCGGTCACAGTGAAAAACTGCTCGCGCGCTTGAGAATCTCGATTGCCTGGGTGGACTCTGTTTTCAAAGCGCCGCCGCCCGTCTCTGCGGTGCAGGGGCGTGAAACGCGGGTTCCAGCGGCATTTGCGCTGTATCAGAATTTCCCGAATCCCTTTAATCCGACCACGAGCATTCGGTTTGCTCTGCCCAGACAGTCGGCAATCACGTTGAAAGTATATGATGTGTCTGGTCGCGAAGTTTTGATCCTGGCAGAAGGCAAGTTTTCAGCGGGTGTGCACGAGGTGCCATTGGCTACTGGTCGGCTTGCGAGCGGACTGTATTTTTACCGCTTGTCCGCTGAGGGCTTTTCGCAAACGCACAAACTTACCGTGATGAAGTGAGTTCGCCAGCTTGCAATGACAAGAAACAGTGACTTTTTTCTTTTCGCAGCGTGGTTTTCGTCGGGTATATGTTTGCATCGTTTCACAATGGGGGGATTTTTTCCCCACCGCCTTCGACAGGCTGCCTTCGACAAGCTCAGGCAGCGACTCAGACAGCGCCGCACAAGGCAGCGTTTTCCACCAACAAAGATTTTTACCCGCCGAGGGATTGGCTGTTTGATTATATAGACAAAGCTTTACGTTCTATTGTTGAACTCTTTCAGAGTTCTCGCGGGCATGGTTGTTTTCCGAGGGTGCGCTGCGTGCGACCCTCGGCTTTGTTGTTGAACGCCTTCGGCGTATTCGTGCGGCCCACAAAGAATAACACCTTTTGAGATCTTGGCTTAATCCCATTGCCTGACGAAGGCATCATTTTCATTTCACACCAATTGGAGGACTGCATCATGCAACCCAACATCAGCGTCACTGGCAGTTTCAAGCGAAGCGTACTCCCGGCTTTTGCGCTAAGCGCGGCATTGCTGTTTGGCTGTTCGCAGGAAAAGCCGGTCGAACCCGACCTCACCTCACCCGACAAT
>QEVD01000207.1 GCA_003576975.1 Candidatus Zhuqueibacterota bacterium | reverse complement strand
GCCCTACCGGATTATGAAATTCTCGGCGACGACGCCGAAGTGCCGGACATGGCGGGCATCGTGGTGACCACCAACGCAGGATTAACCAACGGCAGTGAAAGCATCGTGCTGTTTCATTGGGACGGCGCCAGCGATCTGGTGCAAGACGTGGATTACGTCCTCTGGGGTTCGGGTACGATCACCGCGGCAGTAAACAAAACGGGTTTTAAAGTTGACGGCCCGGATGCGGATTCCGATTCCAGCGCGTATCTAAACGACACGCCGGTAACGAGCCAAACCGTGGTGAACGCCGACAACGACGGCAATTCGCAGCCGCACACCAGCGGCTCCAGCGCGGCGCGCAATGCCCTCGAAGCCGGCGAAACCTTGACCGGCGGCAACGGCATCACCGGGCACGATGAAACCAGTGAAAATTTCAGCATTGCCGGCGGCAGTTGGACGGTAAACGATGTTCCCACGCCCGGCACAGTGCCGGACGGCTTGAAGAAACAGCCGGCCTATTTCATGGCCACGTTGAACGGCGCACAAGAGAATCCCAGCGTAATCACGGGCGCGAACGGCGGCGGCTATTTTATTTTGAATGCCGATCAAACCGAGTTGCAATATTTCGTGAGCGTGAAAGGCCTGAGCGGCGCGATAGCGGCCTCACATTTTCACAATGCTGCTGCCGGCTCCAACGGCCCGGTGGTGCGTAATATCACCTTCACCGACGGCGTGGCGAGCGGCGTTTGGTCGAGTACCGATGCCACCCAGCCGCTGACGCCCGAGTTGCTTGCGCAATTACTCGCGGGCAATCTCTATGTCAACGTTCACACTGCCGCCAATCCCGGCGGCGAGATTCGCGGCCAGGTTTTGGCAGGCAGCGAGAAGAAGTTTGTCGCGACACTGAACGGCGATCAGGAGAATCCGCCGGTCACCACCAGCGCGAACGGCGCGGGCAAGTTCACGCTCAACGCCAACGGCTCGCGGTTGACCTATGACGTGACGGCGAGCGGCTTAAGTGGCCCAATCACGGCCTCGCATTTTCATAATGCGGCGGCTGGAGTAAACGGACCGGTGGTGCGCAATATCAGCTTCACGAACGACGCCTCGAGCGGTGTGTGGCTCAGCTCTGATGCCACGCAACCGTTGACCCCGGCTTTGGTGGCGGAACTGTTGGCCGGCAATTTGTATGTAAACGTTCACACCGCGGCCAATCCGGGCGGCGAAATTCGCGGGCAGGTGTTGGAAGGCGCGGAAATCGTTTTTCTCGCTGTGCTCAATGGCGCGCAGGAGAATCCGCCGGTGGCAACGAATGCCAGCGGCGGCGGTCGCTTCGTGCTCAATGCCGAGCAAACCGAGTTGTCGTATATCATCAAAGTGGGGAATCTCTCCGGCCCGATTACAGCGTCGCATTTTCATAATGCCGCAAGCGGCACAAACGGCCCGGTGGTGCGCAATATCTCATTCACTGACGGCGCGGCCTCAGGAGTATGGTCCAGCACAGATGCCACGCAGCCGTTGACTCCGGCATTGCTGGCAGAATTGCTGGCCGGAAATATTTATGTAAATGTTCATACCGCAGCCAATCCCGGCGGTGAAATTCGCGGCCAACTCACCAGCGGGGTTGCTGTCGAATTTGCCGCACAAGTTGAAAGCAGCCAGGAAGTGCCGCCCAAAACCGGCGAGGGTGCAGGCTTTGGCTTGTTCACGCTGAATCACAGCGGCGATTCGCTGCATTACCACATCGGCGTGACCGGCTTGAGCGGACCAATGTCAGCGGCGCATTTTCACAATGCCCCGGCCAGCGTGAACGGCGGCGTGGTGCGCAATTTGACATTTGCCGGCGATTTTTCCACCGGCGTGTGGACGAGCAGCGACGCGCAACCGCTCACGCCAGCGCTGGCCGTCGAGTTGCTGGCGAGTAACATTTATGTCAATGTGCATACCGCTTTGAATCCCGGTGGAGAAATACGCGGACAAGTTTTACCGGGCGCGAAAGTGGTGACGCCCATCGGCCTGGCGCGGCAACTGGCGGACAACACGCGCAACGTCACCATCGAGGGCATCATTACCACGGTTGATTTCAACTTGTCGAGCGGCACCAGCTCCGAATTCTATTTGCAAGATGCCACGGGCGGCATTCGCATGTTTGTCGGCAGTGGCAAAGCTGTGTTGGAACAGGGCCAGCGCGTGCGTGTGAACGAAAGCACGATTGCCACCAATGCGGGCCGCAAGAATATCGAAACCGTGCCAGATTCGATTGTTGTGATCAATACTCCCGGTTTGCCGCCGGCACAAGTGGTGACCATCGACTCTCTGGTCAACAACCGCGCAACACTCGAAGGCGAGTTGATCCGCATCAATAGCGCCAACCTTGCTGCGGCGTTTCCTGCGGAGAACAGCAACGCCACCATCACCATTAACGATGGCAGCGGCGATCTTGCCATGTTTATCGACCGCGACACGGACATCGACGGCTCGCCCACCCCACCGAATCCCGTGAACATTACCGGCGTGGCAACGTCATTCAACGGCACCCCGCAAATTCAACCCTCCCGTCGCTCGGATTTCTCGGCGCCTGTGGTCTTCTTTGCCGTGCTCAACGGCGGCCAGGAAAATCCGCCAGTCACCACTAGCGCAAGCGGCGGCGGCATGTTTGTGTTGAATGAAGCCCAAACCGAACTGAGTTACAATGTCAGCGTCCACGGTCTAAGCGGCCCGATTACAGCCTCGCATTTTCATAATGCTGCTGCCGGCGTCAATGGCCCGGTGGTGCGCAATATCACCTTCACCGATGGCGTTGCAAGCGGCGTTTGGTCAACCACCGATGCCACCCAACCGCTGACGCCCGAGCTGCTTGCGGCATTGCTGGCCGGGGAGCTTTATGTGAATGTTCACACCGCGGCCAATCCCGGCGGCGAAATTCGCGGCCAAGTGCTGGTGGGCGAAGCAAAGAATTTCAGCGCGATGCTCAACGGTGCGCAGGAGAATCCGCCGGTGACAACCAACGCCAGCGGCACTGGCAGTTTCACGCTCAATGCCACCGGCTCGGAGTTGTCGTATGAGGTTTCCGTGAGCGGCTTGAGCGGCCCGATCGCGGCCTCGCATTTTCATAACGCCGCCATTGGCGTGAACGGCCCGGTAGTGCGAGCAATTACTTTCACGAACGGCACCTCAAGCGGCGTGTGGAGTAACAGTGATACACAAGCCTTGACGCCGGCGCTTGTGGCCGAATTGCTGGCCGGCAAAATTTATGTCAACGTGCATACCGCAGCCAATCCCGGCGGTGAAATTCGCGGGCAAGTGCTTCCCGGCGCGGAAATGGTTTTTCATGCTGTGTTGAATGGCGCTCAGGAAAATCCCGCGGTGACGACGAACGCCAGCGGCGGCGGCCGGTTTGTGCTGAATGCCGATCACACCGAACTTTCATTCAAAATCAAAGTTGCCAATCTCAGCGGGCCGATTGCTGCGGCGCATTTTCATAATGCGGCTGCCGGAGTGAACGGCCCGGTGGTGCGCAATATCACCTTCACAGACACGGTTGCCACCGGCGTTTGGTCAAGCACGGACGCAACGCAACCGCTAACGCCGGAGCTGTTGGCAGAATTGCTGGCCGGTAATCTTTATGTGAATGTTCACACCGCCGCCAATCCTGGCGGCGAGATTCGCGGCCAGGTGCAGAGCGGAGTGACGATTGATTTTGCGGCGAATTTGGACGGCAGCCAGGAAAATCCGCCGGTAACCACGGAGTCCGCAGGCGTTGGCACGTTCACCCTCAATGCTGGCGGCGATGAACTCGTGTACAACATCAGTGTGACCGGCTTCAGCAGCGCGTTTCAAGCAGCGCATTTTCATCTTGCTGATCGCGGCAAGAACGGGCCGGTGGTGCGTGGACTCGCCGTCACTGAAAATGCCGCTGTGGGCGTATGGAAAAGCACGGATGCGCAACCGCTGACACCGGATCTGGTGGTGGAATTGCTTGCCGGACAGCTTTATGTCAATTTTCACACTGCGAATAACCCCGACGGCGAGATTCGCGGCCAGGTGATTCCGGGCGCGCAGGCCATCATGCCCATGTCCATTGCGCGGCAAACCGCCAATGGCATCGTGGTCACGGTGGAGGGTATTGTCACACGCGCGGAAGGCCGCGCTGCCATATTTCAGGATGCCACCGCCGGCCTCATGGCTTTCCAAACCAGCGGGGCGTTCCGCACGGCAATTGATAGCGGCGAGGTGAGCATCGGCGATCGGTTGCGCGTTACCGGCACGCTGACGGAATTCAATTCCTTGAAAGAAATATCTCCCATCAGCAGTTTTGAAGTGGTTTCGCGCGGCAACACCTTGCCGGCAGCCCAGCTCGTCACGCTGGCTGAAATTGCGAGCAATGGCGAGGCTTATGAAAGTGAGTTAATTCGCATCGAAGGGTTGAACATCAATCGCGGCTCGGACACGGTGTTCGTGGCTGCCAGAACGTATGCGGTCACGGATGCCAGCGATCAATCGGGCGCGGTGGCGTTGCGCACGCCGGTTGCCAGCGATACGGAAATCGAGGGTGTTGCGATTCCCGCCGGCCCGGCATTGTTTGAAGGCGTGTTGGGGCAATTCAGCTCGGCGACTCCAACTGCCGGCTATCAACTCAGCCCGATACTACCGACTGATGTCAGTCCGTTTACCGGCGTTGAGGAGCATGCTTCGGAAGCGCCGGCCAGCTTTGCGTTGCTGCAGAATTATCCCAATCCGTTCAATCCCACCACCATCATTCGCTATGATTTGCCCAAGCAGGTGCATGTGAAGATCGCGATCTACAATTTGCTGGGCAAACGCGTGCGAACGTTGGTTGATGCGCAAGAAGCGCCCGGCTTCAAGCAAATCACTTGGGACGGCGCCAATGACGAGGGCGCGCGCGTCGCGAGCGGCATTTATATCTACCGCATCGAAACCGAAGGTTTCAGCTTCTCGCGCAAGATGACATTGTTGAAGTAAAAGCCCGAGCTGATTTATCGACGCCCAGGCGAAAACAACGTCTGGGCGTTGTTTTGAGATTTGTAACTCCCTCCCAAATATTTTTTCATCGGCTATAACACGGAGACGTTCTTCACACTATTCATGCCCGCGTGAAAGAACGCCCATTCGAAATCGTTTTTCATTGGTAGGATCGACTATCAGAACGTTCCCGCCACGGCTCGACCGTAAACCTCGGCCAAGCCGAGAATGAACATTATCAGCCGGGCACAAATTATTCCGGTCAAATGGGAAATTGACTTGCCTCTTTGCAACGATGGCAAGATAAAATTTCCGCAGACAGGATTGTTCGTTTCTATAGAACAGTTGTCGTTAAAAGCGTTGCCGATTTACAAGCGCGGCGGCGACGTTATTCACGCTAACATGCTTGTTAGCCCAAACCGCTCTGTGAGAGGGGCAGTGTATTCCGATACTGGTGGCCGTTTCCGACTCTGAAAAAAACCAACTTACCGTCAATCTCCCCTCTCAATTTTCTTTACAACAATTACGATCTGCCCAGGGAAAGGGTCATCCGAAACTCGGAGAAGCGTATGGCAGATCCCTACCGCCACTGTGACGCTGTTTCCAACTGCGGTTGGACGCAGTCGCCCTCTGACCGGGGATTCCTGATTTAATCCAATACTACTCCCAAACACCTTTATTCTTTACAATGCCGTGTTCATTTTTCCTCATGCTTTCACCAAAAGGAGGTGATCGCTCACAATTATTAGTTTAGGTGAAACGATAAGTCATTTGGGAAGAAAGGGAAAACATTCTTTCTCTAGCAATCAGGGATGGGGTATAAGTATTTTCATGTGCAGGAGAATTTGCCAATGAAGAAGGTACTTTTTCTGTGTATATCGGTCTTGATGATGGTTGGCAGCGCCTGGGCGCAGAATTCCAATGCTGTTCGTGACGACCGGGATCGCTTGATTAGATCACTGGAAAAATCCGAACTGAATTTCAATTCCATCGCGGCCAAGAAGGAAAAGGCTGCCAATCCGAACATGTTAGCAGCTTGCACCGATATCTATGTCAATGCTGCTACTGGCAACGATAGCTGGGATGGTGAATCACCCGTATTCACCAGCGGCATGAATGGACCGAAAGCCACGATTCAGGCCGGCATTGACGCCGTTTGCGCCAGCGGCACGGTGCATGTGTATCCCGGCTCTTATAACGAAACCGCGGCCGGCCGTTTTGTGTTGGGCGTGAACGGGCCGCATCAGTTTGGCTTGTTCATCGATAAAGATAACATCACGATTCAAGGCGTGGACGGTAGCGGTACGCCGATCACGGCCTATGCCGGCGTGCTTGCCGAAGTCGCAACGAATGCCACCAACAATTTCGGTTACAGCGGTATTTTTGTCGAAGCCGATGGTGTCACGATTCAAGGATTGAAAATTCTGTCCAATACCGCAGGTGACAACAAAACCTTTGAAATCATCGGCGACGCTTTCACCTTGAAGTATTGCGATATCACCACCGGTTATTCAGTGTACTTCAACGATTGGCGCTACGACGACAACACGACTCCCGGCGACGACACTGACGACGTCTCTCACGTCAAAAGTTACACCGTCGAGGCGAATCTATTTCAAAACGGCGGCAGCATCGATCTCGCCAGCGGCGCCGGTTTTTCCGGGCCGATGAGCGGACGCGAGATTAAAGACAACAAATTCGAGGAAGACACCTTCGGCCAAAACTGGCCTTTCATTAGTTTCAATGGCTCGGGCACAACGGTGCCGTGGTTTGTTTATTCCGTGGGCGGCGCAGTGATAACGGGCAATGACTTCAGCAATACCTACAACACCGTAAGCGAGACTGCGGCTCACATCCGGGCGCGCGGCAATTACGACAACAGCCAGTTCAATTGGACTTCCTACTGGAATGACAACACGTTCAACGTGTCGGTGGTGACGCTTATCGGATTATCTCCGATCTTTGATGTGCGCACCTACTCGTATTCAACCTCGTATACGTTCCCCAATGTCCGGCGCATCGGCTTGACCATTCAAGGCGGGATTAATAATGCCGCTGCCGGCGATACCGTATTGGTGGGAGCTGGAACCTATAGTAATTCCGTCACCATCAATAAAAGCGATCTGGCGCTGCAAGGCGCGGGCAAAGGGGAAACGATCATTCAAGGCGATGGCACAACTTGCTCCGCAGCCGGCATTGCCTTTAGCGGCAGTCGCAGCAATGTTACCATTGCCGATCTCACAGTGACGGGCTGGCTGGACGGCATTCAAATGTTTACCGGCCCGCTCAGCAATATTTTGATTGAGGATGTCGAAGCGAGCAACAATTGCCGCCACGGCATTTGGAGTCAAGCGTTTGGCATTGATGGTTTAGTTGTGCGTCGCGTGACCGCATCGAACAATAATGTTCTCCCCTACACCCAGCAATTCGGCCGCGGCATTTGGATCATCAACGGCGTCAAAGAAAACATCACCATCGAGGACGGCTTCTTCAACAACAATCGCCTGGTGGGCATTGATGTGAGCGATGGCAACGTCACCGGTTTGACGATTTCCGGCAATGAGGTGAAAGGCAACGGCGATTCCGGCATCGGCGTGTTGGGTCCGCAGGGTCCGGACGCAACACTGGTGACGAAGAACACCGTAACCGACAACGGCCGCTTTGGCATCGAAATCAAAAACCCCACCGGCAACGGCGCCAGCAGCGGACCGGGCAGTGTGGTGATTTTTGATAACATCGTCTCACGCACAGTTGCAACAATCGATCTGCGCGATCATTGTGGCATTGGTGTGTTCCGCCGCTCACCAGTTTTGTCTGACAATGCCGACCAACCTTCCGGCGTCGTGGTGAAGGAAAATGAAGTCACGGGCTTTCATCGCGCTGCTGTTGGTGCGACCGGCGACGGCTTCGGTATCGTCATCGAAGGCACCAATCATACGGTTGAAGGCAACCTCGTCACCGATAACGACATCGGCATTCAAATGCAGGCTGGCAACCCCAGTATTAATGCGCAGAACACGGCCTACTTTGATCGTGGCGATGGCTCCCCCACCAGCAATGCCTCGATCACGGGCAACACCATCAACAATAATGAATACGGCCTGCGCAGCATCGGAACAGTTACCGGCTCCGTCACCCAAAACATCATTCACAACAACAGTATCAATGGCGTGACAATCTTGGACGAAGCCAGCACCGCAGTTTTGTATAACACCAACCAGATTTGTTTAAACACGGCATTCGGCATGGAGAATCTCGGCGCGAGCACTGTGAATGCCGAGAACAACTGGTGGGGCGATCCCTCCGGTCCCACGCATGCCACGAATCCCACCGGCAGCGGAGATGTTGTGAGCGATCGTGTGGATTTCATGCCCTTCGACAACATTGGTACGTCAATTGGCCCGTGTCCAGCGCCGCTCAAACCGATTGTATTTCTCGCAAATGAGCAAGTGACGATCGCGCGCTCGAAACATTCGGCTTCGAAAGGCGATATCCATTCCAACGGCGGAATCTACTTCCAGCGCGGCGATCCCAACACCTATTACGGCAATCTCTTTGCGATGAGCACCATTAAGATCGACAAAGAGATTAAGATTGACGGGGATGCCACAGCC
>QEVD01000206.1 GCA_003576975.1 Candidatus Zhuqueibacterota bacterium | reverse complement strand
CCCGCCTGAATTTCACGACGCCTTTCAACCCACCAATGAGTTGCCGTCTCTTGATATACGCATCCCGCAAGCTCGCAAAACGGAAGAGGCCTATCGCTATCTCTCCACCCGCCGCGTGAACACGCATGAAGTCGACACCGCGCAACATGTGCATCATGCGGTTTATTTGCATTGGATCGAACAGGCTTATTTTGATGCGTTGCGCGCGTCAGGGCATCCCCTCGAGCGAGCGCGACATTACGGTTGGCGTGTGTTGCAAGGCGGACATGAGATCGAGTATTTCGAGCCGGCGTTTGATCATGATAACATCAAAATCGTGAGTTGGATTTGCGAGTTGGGAAAAGTGCGTGGCGCGTGGTGGCATGAGATCTATAATGCCGACACCGGCAAGCTGCTCGCGCGCGACTATTCGCTGGGGGTGTTTGTCGACGCCAAAGGCAAATTGTTCGAGCCGCCGCAAAATGTGATTGAGGAGGTGTTGCGCGGAAGCGCGTCACCGTCTGACTAAATTATTTTCAAATTGAGGAAGGGAAATCATGACGACAAAATGTTTTTGCAGAGTTTCGTTTTATTTCTGTGCCGTATGGCTTTGTTTCGCTGCTGCGCTCACCGCGCAAACGAATGCGCCTTTTGTTCAACAGCCTCTCAATCAAGATAGTCACAATACGCTTTTGCGATCTGGCCCCATGGCAGGATATGCCGAAATGACGGAAGCGTCCTTGTGGGTGCAAACCACGCGGCCGGCTGAGGTGCAGTTTCGTTATTGGGTCGAAGGCCAGCCGCAAACCTCAGCGTTGAGCGAGTTGGTGAAAACGACGAAAGCAGGCGATTACGTCGCGCACGTGATTTTGAGCCTGCTCGAACCGGGCACGAAATACAATTATGAACTGTATATCGACGGCAAACTCGTGCCCCGGCCGTATCGCCTCGCCTTTCAGACGCAATCCTTTTGGCAATGGCGCACGGATCCGCCGGCGTTTACGGTGATGTTCGGTTCGTGCGCGTATGTCAATCAGGAGAGTCATGATCGCCCCGGAAAACCCTACGGCAGTGATCATGAAATTTTTACGGCGATGGCTGCCAAGCAACCGGATCTCATGCTCTGGCTGGGTGACAATGTTTATTACCGCGAACCGGATTTCTTCTCTGTTGCGCAAATGAAGGCGCGCTATGCGCACACCCGCGCGCTACCGGAGATGCAGGCATTGCTTGCGGCCACGCAAAACTACGCGATTTGGGATGATCATGACTATGGCCCGAACGACGCGGATTGGACCTATCGCATGAAACAGCCGGCGCTGGAAATCTTCAAGTCATATTGGGTCAATCCCGCCTACGGCCACGATGACGTTCGCGGCGTGTTCTTCAATTTCACCTGGAACGATATCGAATTTTTCATGCTGGATAATCGCTATCATCGCTCGCCCAATTACTCACGCGATTCCCTGCGCGTCATGTTCGGCGCGGCGCAGATGCGCTGGCTGAAAGATGCGTTGACCGCCAGCCGCGCGCCTTTCAAGATGATCGTTGCCGGCAATCAAATGCTCAATCCCATGTCACCCGGAGAATCGTTTACCAAGTTTCCGTATGAGCAGCAAGAATTTCTGCAATGGCTGCAAACACAGAAAGTCTACGGCGTGGTCTTTCTCTCCGGCGACCGGCACATCACGGAGTTGATCAAAATTCAGCCCGAGGGTTTTTATCCCCTGTATGATTACACGAATTCCTCGCTGACTGCCGGTACTTATAAAGCCGATCGAGATGCCAACAATCCTGCGCGCGTGGCCGGAACATTGTTCGACAACCAGCACAACTTCGGGCTGTTGCGTTTCGAAGGCCCGCGCACCGACCGCAAATTGACGATGGAATGCTATGATAAAACCGGCAAGCTGGCGTGGAAACACGAAGTGAAAGCGAGCGAATTGCGGGTGAAGTAGATGCGGTAAACGACGCACTCCTCGTAAAATTTGATGAGGAAAAGCGGCATTTGTTGCCGTTCTGCTGCGGCCTGGCCGCAGCATTAACAGTTTAAAACAGACTGAGCAGGTTTGACAAAAATTTTTGCTGCGAGGATGTGTTAATCGACCGCTCTAAAAAGACTGACGTCATTTATTTCTGTATTGATGTGCTCAAATCTCGGGAGTGAGGATGAAAACCTTCTATTTGATTTTTATCATTTGCGTGAGTCTAGCTATGACTACCTGCCAAGCGCCGGAACCACCGGCGGAAAAGATTTATACCAACGCCACGATCTGGACCGGCACTGCAAATGCCTCGCGCGCAGAGGCGCTTGCCGTTCGCAACGGAGAAATTTTGGCGGTTGGTTCCATACAAGAAATCGACAAGTATCGCGGTGACAATACGACAGTGGTCGATCTCGGCGGCAAACTCGTGGTGCCGGGTTTCATCGACAATCACACGCATTTCATGAGCGGCGGCTTTCAACTTGCCAGCGTAGATTTGCGCGACGCCAAATCGCCGCAGGAGTTCGCGCAACGCATCGCTAATTTTGCTAAGAATCTCCCCGAGGGCCAGTGGATCACGGGCGGCGATTGGGATCACGAAACCTGGGGTGGCGAGCTGCCGAGGCGCGAGTGGATCGATCAAGTTACGCCGAATCATCCCGTGTTCGTCAATCGTCTCGACGGCCACATGGCGTTGGCAAATTCGAAAGCATTGGCATTGGCGCAGATCGATCGCAACACGCTGGATCCTGCCGGCGGCACGATCGTACGCGACGCCGTAACCGGCGAGGCCACCGGCGTTCTCAAAGATGAAGCCATGTCCCCGGTTTATCGCGTCATGCCTGATCCCACTGAAGCGCAATATGATGAAGCATTGGCACGCGCCATGGCGCATGCCAATGCCAACGGCGTAACGCAAGTGCACGACATGGGCAGTTTCGGCGGCTGGGCAGATTTGGCCACATATCGCCGCGCGCACGAAAAAGGCGAATTGACTCTGCGCATTTATTCCTGCGTGCCTTTGGGAACATGGTCTCGAATGGTGGAATATGTAAAAGGAAACGGCCGTGGAGATGATTGGCTGCGCTGGGGCGGCTTGAAAGGTTTTGTCGATGGCTCGCTCGGCTCGACCACCGCGTGGTTTTATCAACCTTATGATGATGCGCCTGAGACTTCGGGATTGTTGACCACCGACACCACAGCCTTGCATGATTGGATTATCGCCGCGGATTCTGCGGGTTTGCATGTTGTTGTGCACGCCATTGGCGATCGCGCCAATGATTGGCTGCTGGATGTTTTTGCCGAAGCGGCACAAACAAATGGCGCTCGCGACCGCCGTTTTCGCATCGAGCATGCCCAGCATCTCACGCCTGCTGCGCTTGCGCGCTTTGGCGCGATGAACGTGATTCCCTCGATGCAGCCCTATCACGCGATTGACGACGGCCGCTGGGCGGAAAAGCGCATTGGCGCCGAGCGCATCAAAACAACCTATGCCTTTCGTTCATTGCTCGACGCTAACGCGCGCCTGACTTTTGGCTCGGATTGGACCGTCGCGCCGCTGCCGCCGTTGTTGGGAATTTATTCGGCAGTTACCCGCCGCACGCTTGACGGCGCAAATCCCGAAGGCTGGGTTCCGCAGGAAAAAATTTCAGTGGAGGAAGCATTGCGCTGCTACACCGCGAACAATGCCTTTGCCGGTTTTCAAGAAACCAAGCTCGGCACGCTTGAGCCCGGGAAATTTGCGGATTTCGTTGTGCTCTCTGAAGATATTTTTGCCATCGATCCGGTGAACATTCCGGAGGTGAACGTCTTGCGCACGGTTGTGAGCGGGCGCGAGAGTTTTGTGAGACCGTAGTTTTAATAATATCCGTTCAGTTGAAAGCTTGATATTTGATTTTACCCGGTTAATCTGTGTCCGCCCACAAATAACGAGACCGCCAGGGCGGTTGTGTTTTCAGGCAAACACTATTATGTCAATCCTTGGACTAATCCTCCTCGCGCTCGCCGCGCTTTTGTTCATCGTTTCCGCCTCGCACAAGCGCAAGCTCGGGTTGATACGGCTCACGGAAACGTCAACGATAGCCGAGTTGCGGGCGCTGGCAGAAACAGGCGACGAGTATGCTTTGCACACGCCGGTTGAAGTCAAGGGAACCGTCGTTTGCGATGAACCGTTGTTAGCCGTGTTGTCGGAAACGGCGTGTGTTTATTATGCGATGAAAGTCGAATGGGAATTTGAAGAAATCTTCTACGAGGATGACGAGAGAACAAAAGTCAGTCATTCCCGTGAAGGCTCTGAAGTGTTGGCGCAGGAAAAACGCCTGGCGCCGTTTTGGGTGGAAGATTATACCGGACGCATTCTCGTCGATCCCGAAGGCGCGGAAATCATTGCGGAGAAAACCCTCTCACGCATTGAAACCGATGAAGGCGCGCCGGATTCGGTGATCACGATGGGCGCGTTTGCGATGGATGCACCCTGGCTCACCAGTCTGGAGGAAAGACAGCCGCGCGAGTATCATTTTGAGGAAGAAGCGATTCCGCTGGGCGCGGAAGTTTATGTTCTCGGCGAAGCGGCCATGCACAACGGCGAATTGGTAATACAAAAGTCTGCTCGCGGCGGAAAATTTTTGATTAGCGTCAAGCGAGAAGAAGAACTGATGTCCGGCGCCAAGCAATCGATGCTTATGTGGCGGCTCGGCGCGTGGCTCTGCGGGTTATTAGGTTTGGCGGCGATTTTCTTCGACTCGACTTGTTTTGCTTAACCCGGCAAGCTGCAAACAAAAAGACGAGCCAAAAGATATGCAAGCCACTGATGAACACGGATTCGCACGGATAAGCAGAAGACAAAACAGTTGAACCCGGTTTCTCTTTTTCAAAGTGAAGACTTTCGCTAGTTTGGCTTTTGAGAGTTCAATATGCCGCTAATTCGATGAAATATACTTTTAAGTATCATACTTCAAAGCATGCTTCTGTTTGTTAGATCAAGTGAGGAGGAAGTCTATGTCGTTTCGAAGCCTGTTTGTGATCTTGTTGTTGCTCTCCGCATGTTCCCCCAAAACCGAATACGATCTCATCATCCGCAACGCTATGATTTACGACGGCAGCGGCGCAGCGCCGGTCGCCGGCGAAGTTGCCATCAATGCAGATACCATTGCCGCGGTCGGCAAGCTGGAGAATGCCGTGGGCAAACGGGAAATTGATGCGCAAGGCATGGCAGTTGCGCCGGGCTTCATCAACATGTTGAGCTGGGCGCCGGTTAGTTTAATCGAAGACGGCCGTTCGCAAAGTGACATTCGCCAGGGCGTGACGCTCGAAGTTTTTGGTGAAGGCTGGTCCATGGGGCCACTCAATGAAAAAATGAAACAGGAAGAAAAAGCCCAGCAAGGCGATATTAAATACGACATCAACTGGACCACGCTCGGTGAATATCTCGATTATCTCGTCGCGCGCGGCATTTCGACGAATATCGCCTCGTTTGTCGGCGCAACCACCGTGCGCATTCACGAAGTCGGTTATGACAACCGCCCGCCCACGCCGGAAGAATTGGAGAGAATGAAAGCGCTGGTGCGGCAGGCGATGGAAGAAGGCGCGCTCGGCGTCGGCTCTTCGTTGATTTACGCGCCTGCGTTTTATGCCCAAACCGATGAGTTGATCGAGCTGTGCAAAGTTGCGGCGGAATACGGCGGCATGTACATCTCGCATATCCGCAGCGAGGGCAATCGCCTGCTCGAATCGGTTGATGAGTTGATCGAGATCGCGCGCGCCGCAAACATTCCGGCAGAGATTTATCATTTGAAAGCTGCCGGCCGCACGAATTGGCACAAGATGGATGAAGTGATTGCCAGAGTCGAATCCGCGCGCGCAGCCGGCTTGCAAATTACGGCGGATATGTACACGTACACCGCCGGCGCCACCGGACTTGACGCTGCGATGCCGCCGTGGGTGCAAGAAGGCGGCTACCAAGCCTGGGTGCAGCGCCTGCAAGATTCCGCGATTCGCAAACGTGTGATCAAAGAAATGACGGCGCCGGCCGATGACTGGGAAAATCTCTTCCTGCACGCCGGCCCGGAAAACGTTTTGTTGATCGGCTTCAAATCGGATTCATTGAAATATCTCACCGGCAAATCGCTGGCGGAAGTCGCGAGCATGCGCAATTCCACGCCCCCGGAGACGGCAATCGATTTGGTGATCCAGGACGGCAGTCGCGTCGAAAGTGTTTATTTTCTCATGTCAGAAGACAACCTCAAAAAACAAATCGCGCTGCCCTGGGTGAGTTTTGATTCCGACGCCGCGTCGCAAGCGCCGGAGGGCAATTTTTTGAAATCGAGCGTGCATCCGCGCGCGTACGGCAATTTCGCGCGCCTGCTCGGCAAATATGTTCGCGAGGAAAAAGTCATTTCATTGGAAGAAGCCATTCGGCGCTTGACCACCTTGCCGGCGGGCAATCTCAAAATCAAAAAGCGCGGCAGTCTCACGCCCGGTTATTTTGCCGATGTCGTTGTTTTCGATCCGGCCACGATTCAAGATCACGCGACTTTTGAAAATCCCCAGCAATATGCCACCGGCGTGCAGCATGTTTTTGTGAATGGCGAGCAGGTTCTCAAAGACGGCGAGCACACCGGCGCGAAGCCGGGGCGCGTGGTGCGCGGGCCGGGAGCAGAATTCTAAGAAAAAATCAGCCCACAAAATTGAAATCCCACAGAAGAAATTTTTTTTCTGTGGGATTTTGATTTTTGTGGGGGCGGGGAATCAATTGAAGCTGGTCTTTGCGAAGCCGACGAGCGCCCCTTAGTCCTGCATGAGATTCAAATTGGATAGGGAGGTGAAACATGGAATTTCCCGCGTGCTGGTGAATCATGAAATCATACTGGAGAGAGCGAGAATCCCGCCTGATACCCCCAAAATTCTCTTCGAATCGGAATCAAGGTCTGCTATCGATCAAACGGAAACGTCCCGCCAGCGTGGCGACTGTTCTTTGTATCACACGTTGAGGTGAGGCTTTACCGGTAATATTTGCAGGAACTCTTTGCTAAAGCGTTAGGTAAGCTAAGCGGACGAGGCAATGAAGCGAGCTTTGGTATCGCCGGTTGGGTGTCCGCTGAGATGATAATAATAAAGAGTTTACCAAGCGTGCCTGCAGCGAAAAGTTTTGAGGTTTACCAAAGTTTTGCAAGTAATGGTAACGATGCCGTGTGCCCCAATCAGCTTGGAATCATCGTCAGCACGAATCACAAAGATCTCCAGCATGCGAACACTATTGAATTCAAGCAGACTCCAACGAAAAACCTGGCGCGTGATTATGAAAAATACTCAACTGGCCTTATTCGATGAATTGCAGCAACGGGGATGGGTTGCAGGGCAACAAACCCCGGCACTGATCAGGCGCGCGTTATTGCAGCACAAAAAGGCCGAGCCTGCTTTGGAAAGGCTTTTCGCCGGCGTTCCACATTTCTTGAAGCTTTATTGTTTGTCGGGAATACAAGCCTTCGGATTCACATAAACAGGAGTAACAACCATGTGTCGCCGTTTGATCGTTGCCGCCAGTTTATTGGTTATCATGAGCATTGTTGGAGGTTGTGTGGCGCCAACGCGCATGCTTGTTCGAGAAGAAAGGGCGTCACAATTGGCGGGAGAAAAGATTGTTCGTGTAATCTCCGTGAGCGGCGAACCGGTGAATTTTGACGGCAATGACGCGCGTTATTATGAGTCCTACTACAACCAGGCACGTGTCATTGTCGGCAGGACCGTTGACGGACAGGTGGTGGTGATTGGAGTCAACCAAGTACAACAGGCTTTTGTGGAGACGGAAGTGGCGGAAAACGGTTTGGGTGACCCGTTTGCAACCGTGATTGTCATGGGGCTTGTGATTGCCGCGGTGCACGGGGCACAAAAATGAGGTTGTTTTGCCATCGGGCGTGTTCGGGCGACCTGTTATCGCGATCGGACGATTCATCGCGAGTGCTGTATTGATGACCTGCCGGGCCGGCCCAAGCCGTTGCCTCGCGCAAGCGAAGCCAGAAGTGGATGCCCTGGTGAAGTGGCAATCCAACTCTGGCTTTTCTTTTTTCTTGCCAGACCTCACTTGGTTAGGGCGGCATCGGAATTGCTATCCAACGAAAAACACGCGGCTCGAGACTAACGAAGCAATGCCATTTGGAGCAGAATCCCCTTGTTGTGAATGATTTGACCTCACCTGGCTCTGAATTGTCGTGCTTTTTTGGTAATTACAGGATAGTAAATCGACGTACGTTCAGGAGAACACCATGTTATCAATCCCGCACAAATTGGCAAAGGGGAGCGCAGCGCATTTCATCTTGTTGGGATTACTCAGCCTGCTGGTACTTCTGCTGTCTGCCTGTCAGGATCAAATCATGCAACCGCTGGTGCAAGGCAAGCCGATCTACGGCGTCGATTCGAACAATAATTTGATACGCTTCGGGAGTATGCGCCCGGATAGTGTCACCAACCGAAACTACATTTCGGGTTTGCAGGATGGCGAGCTCATACTCGGAATAGATTTCCGGCCGGTTGCCGGTTGACGGCAGGCTCTATGGCGTCAGCAATTTCAATCTTATTTATGTGATTGATACGGTTTCGGCAGTGGCTTTGCCGGCGCGCTCAACAGCGTTTCCAACATTGTTGAACGGAACGTTCTTCGGTTTCGGGTTCAATCCCGTGCCGGATAAAATCCGCATTCACAGCAATGCCGAACAGGATCTGCGGATCGATCCCGTCACCGGCGTGCTGGCCCGGGATTCGACGCTCGCGTACGATTTCAGCGACGTTTACTTCGGCTTCAATCCGAATATTGTCGGCACGGCATACACCAACAGCGTGGCCGGCGCTATCATTACCTCGCTTTTCGCGATTGATTCCAATCTCGACGTGCTGGTGACTTTGCCTTCGCCCAACAACGGCAAATTGTTGACCATCGGCGATCTTGGCGTCAACACCAATGATTACGTCGGCTTTGACATCTCCGGTCCGGACGGTGTTGCTTATGCTTCGTTGACGCCGGCGTCGAATGGCAGCTCGGGTTTCTATCTGATCAATTTAGCCACCGGCGCCGCGACTTTACTCGGGACTATTGGTAATTTTTTCCCGTTGCATAGCATTGCCATTGCGCCGTAATTTCACCCAATCAAAACCAATTTGGGCAAAGCGGTTTTACGAAACGCGATGAAGCATTGCGCCCAAATCGGATTCGGCAATTTGACGAGGGCGCGAGTTGAAAAACATTTTGGTCACCGGCGCAGCGGGTTATCTTGGCAGCCTCGTGGTCGCGGAGCTTGCACAACGCAAGCTCATGGCCGCGACGGCGCCGTTCAATCTTGTTGCGCTCGATGTCCGCGAAATACCTGCAGCAAATCGAAAAGACGGCGTCCTATACGAGCAAGAAGATATTCGTGCGCCTCGACTCGCCGAGATTTTCAAGAAACACAACATCACGACTGTCGTCCATCTCGCCGCGATTGTAACGCCGGGCCGGAAAAGCGATCGCCAGCTTGAATACGCTGTTGACGTGTTGGGCACGGAGAATGTTCTGCAAGCTTGCCTTGCTTCGTCCGTGCAAAAGATTATCATTTCTTCAAGCGGCGCGGCTTATGGCTACCACGCCGACAATCCCGCATTGATATCCGAACACCAACCCTTACGCGGCAATACCAGTTTTGCCTACGCTCACCACAAACGTTTGATCGAAGAGATGCTGGCGGATTATCGCCGCCGGCATCCCGAATTGCAACAAGTGATTTTTCGCTTAAGCACAATTCTGGGCGACATCACGAACAATCAAATTACCGCATTGTTTGAGAAGCCGCGCATGCTGGCCCTCAAAGGCTCGGACAGTCCGTTCGTTTTCATTTGGGATAAAGATGTTGTGGCGTGCATTATTGCTGCAATCTTTTCCGAGAAGATCGGTGTCTACAATCTCGCGGGCGACGGCGTGGTGACGATTCACGAAATTGCAAAAATGCTCGGCAAGAAAACGTTGACTTTTCCGCCAAGTTTGTTAAGATGGATTTTGTTCATTCTCAAAAAACTGCATCTCACGCAATATGGCCCGGAACAACTCGACTTTCTGCGTTATCGCCCGGTGTTGAATAACACAAAATTGAAGGAAGAATTCGGCTACTTGCCGCAGAAAACGTCGCGGGAAGTGTTCGAGTACTATGCTCAAGCGCGATTTCAAAAATAAAATCGTGGTTATCACCGGAGCAGCAGGCGGCTTGGGCAAAGCCTTGTGCCGGCGGTTTGGCGCTGCCGGCGCTGCGATAGTCGGCCTTGATAAAGCTGTTGTGCCGCTGGAACAGCTCGCGCAGGATTGCAAACAGGCTCAAATCAACTTTACCGGCCATGTGTGTGATGTGACGGATTTCGAAGCCACGCAACAGATCCTGCACAACATTTTGCAGCAATTCGGCCGCATCGAGGTTTTGATTAACAATGCCGGTATCAGCCATCGCAGCCGTTTTGTGCGCACCAATCTCAGCGTGATTCACCAGGTGATGGCGGTAAATTTTTTCGGCGCCCTCCATTGCACTGCGGCGGCGTTGCCTGCGTTGATTCAAAATAAGGGCATGATCATTGTGCTGTCGAGTGTTGCCGGGTTTTCGCCTTTGATCGGCCGCACCGGATATGCCGCAAGCAAACACGCGCTGCATGGTTTCTTCGAAAGCCTGCGCACGGAAGTAAACGGCGAGGGCGTTCATATTTTGATGGTTTGCCCTTCGTTCATCGCAACCCCAATCAACAAGAACGCGCTGGGCGGCGACGGCAAACCGGTGCAACATGAACAAGTCATTGTCGGCAAAAAGATGCCGCCAGAAGAAGCGGCGCAACGCATTTTCACCGCGGCTAGTCACGAAAAGAAATTTTTGATTATTGGAAAAACCGGCAAGCTTGCCTTTTGGATGAATAAGTTGCTGCCACAGGTTTATCAGGTGGGAATGGCAAGGCGCTTGAAGGCTGAAATTGAGTGAGCGGAACTCATTCTCAATACGAATTTTTCAGTTGGATCTTCGGTCGACGGTATAAATGTCACGAGATATATTCAACTCTATGAGGAGGTATGCTATGATGAAGCGTCTTTTGCTTTTGCTTGTTTTTTGTTTAAGCCTGAGCCTTCAGGCCGCCGCGTCCGACGAGGGCATGTGGCCAATCAGCGATATTCACAAGCTCAATCTCAAAGACCAGGGCTTGCTGATCGAACCGTCCGAAATTTTCAATCCAAATGGCGTCAGCTTGATTGACGGCATCGTCATGGTAGGCGGCTGCACCGGTTCGTTCGTTTCGCCGGATGGCCTGATCCTCACCAATCATCATTGCGCGTTTGGCGCGGTGCAGGCCGCGAGCACAGCGGAAAAAGATTATATCACGGAGGGCTTTCTCGCGGCGAATCGCACCGAAGAAATTCCGGCGAAGGGTTACAATGTTCGCATCACAGAATCGTATCGCGATGTTTCCGCCGAAGTCTTGAGCGTTGTCACGGATCAGATGGATTTTGCTGAACGTGCCAAAGCCGTGGAGAAGAAGATTAAAGAAATCGTGCAAACCGCCGAGCAAGCGCAACCCGGCAAGCGCGCTGAAGTCGCCGAGATGTTTGTCGGCAAAACCTATGTTCTTTTCATTTATACCAATCTCAAAGATGTGCGTCTGGTGTATGTGCCGCCGCGCAGCATCGGTGAATTTGGCGGGGAGGAGGACAATTGGGTTTGGCCGCGGCACACCGGCGATTTTTCATTCATGCGCGCGTACGTCGCGCCCGATGGTTCGCCGGCGGAGTATTCGCCCGAGAATGTGCCTTATCATCCCAAGCGCGTGGTCAAGGTCGCGCCGGAAGGCGTGAACGAGGGCGATTTCGTTTTTATTCTCGGTTATCCCGGCCGCACGTACCGCCATCAAACGTCACACTATTTGAATTATGAAGAAAAAGTTCGCATGCCCTACATCGCGGATCTGTACGACTGGCAGATTGCGACCATGGAGAATCTTGGCAAAGCCGATCGCAGCATCGCTCTCAAGCATGCCAGCCGCGTCAAGAGCCTGTCGAATGTGAAGAAGAATTATCGCGGCAAGCTGAAGGGATTGTACCGTCTCGCGCTGGTTGAAAAGAAACGTGAGGAGGAAAAAGCGTTACAGGAGTTCATCGAGAGCGATGCAAGCCGGCGTCAAAAGTATGGCAATCTGCTGCCGGAGTTGGCGAAAATTTATGCCGAGATCGACGCAACCGCTGAGCGCGATTTGCTGCTGCAAAACTTGTCGAGCGTTTCATTGCTGCGTTTTGGCCTGACGGCATATGAGGCAGCGCATGAGTTGCAGAAGCCGGATCTCGAACGCCAATCCGCTTTCATGGAACGGAATTTCAACGCCACAAAACAAAATCTGCGGCGGGCGTTGGCGGATTTCCATGAAGCTACGGATAAAATCTTTCTGCAGGAGATTTTGAAGCGCGCCGCTTCATTGCCGGCCGATCAACGCGTGCCGGCATTCGATGCGATTCTCAAAGGAAAAGAGGCGGAGCAGGCGGGCGCGGCGTTTATCAAGAATGCGTACGCGAAAAGCAAGCTCAGCGATGAAAATTATTTGATGGCAGCTTTGGCGAAATCGCCGCAGGAGGTGCAAAAGCTGAAAGATCCCTTTATTGAGATGGCCCAGGCGCTCGCGCCCACCCTTAAAGAAATGCGCGAAGCAAAACAGCGGCGCGACGGCGCGCTCGAAAAACTTCTTGGGCAGTTCATCGATGTAAAAAAAGATTTCCTGCAAACCGATTTCATTCCCGACGCCAACCGCACGCTGCGCTTCACCTTTGGCCGGATTCGCGGTTATTCTCCTGCGGATGCGACCTATTACAAGCCGATCACCACGGTCGGCGGCGTCATCGCAAAGACCACCGGTGAAGAGCCTTTCGATACGCCCGAGAAGTTGCAACAATTGTATCGCGCAAAGGATTTCGGCCGCTTTGCGCATCCGCAGTTGCAGGAGGTTCCGGTGGCGGTGTTGTATAATCTCGATACCACCGGCGGCAACTCCGGCAGCCCGCTGCTCAATGCCCGCGGCGAGTTGGTGGGGGTGAATTTCGATCGCGCTTTTGAAGCCACAATCAACGACTATGCGTGGAGTGAAGACTACAGCCGCTCGATTGCCGTTGATATTCGCTACGTGTTGTGGGTTACGCAAAAATTCGCCGGCGCCGGTTATTTGCTGGAAGAAATGAATGTTGTGCCCGCAGCCATTAATGATTGAAATTGATCCTGTTCCTGTTCCCGCTTACACACTCTTGCTCGCCGTATTTGAGGCGAGCAAGAGTGTGTAGGAACGAGCTTGAGAGCCTTCAAAAGCAACCTTGCGTGTTCGCGTTCGTGAGTTTCAAAACGAACGCGATTTGCTTGATCGTCCTTAAGTCAAAACGGTCAAAATATTTTGCGGGTGTGCAATCCTTTCCACAAGCCGCCTCTCAGTCGGCAGCGCGAGCAAATCCATTCGCTTTGAGCAGCGCCACCTCGCCTTGACGCGCATAATCGATCGCCTCACCCAAAATGCGCGCTGCCTCTTGCGGCGCATGAAAACCCATAGAGTTTTCCGCCGCCACAAAATCCAAACGCCATTGCGCTTTGCGCTGCAGTTCTTGCGCAGCTTGCAAGTCTTGCGCGGGCCGGCCCGCGTCTTTTGCCTGTTGCAAAGCAGCAATCAATGCGACCACGGCCTCTTCCGCGCGAATCATGAGCGCTTGCGTGCGATCTTGAATCGCTTCGGCGCGCGCCTTTAATTCGGACTCGGGAAAATTATGGCAGGTCTGGCAGGCGTTCGCAACATTCAACAGCGGACTGCGGACATGATGGTCGCTGATCTTGATGGCGCCTTCGCGTTTGTAGGGCATGTGACAATCCGCGCACGCCACGCCGCTGCGCGCGTGAATGCCCTGACTCCACATTTCGAATTCGGGATGTTGCGCCTTCAACACCGCCGCGCCGCTGGCTTGGTGGCTCCAATCTTTGAAACCCACTTCATCATAATAACTTTCAATCTGCTCGACTTTGATGCCTTTGTGCCAGGGGTAAGTCAACAGCTTGCCTTCGCCTTTGAAATAGTATTCCACGTGACATTGCCCGCAAACCAGGGAACGCATTTCCTGCCGCGTTGCCATGGTGTTGACATCATAGTCGCCTTTGCGGCCTTCCCGGCGCCAGCGTTCGATGCTGGGCAAATGCGGCAGCGGCTGGTCGCTGTTGGCGAGCACGCGAATGCCGTTGAAAAATCCCGGACGTGTAACGCGCAATTGCATGGTTTTCGGATCATGGCAATCGCCGCAACTGATTGGCGATGACACCAGTTGCCTCGCCTCCTCATACGGCATGCCGCAAACAATCTCGAACCCTTTCATGATTTGTGCGCGGCGTTGCGTGGCGTCGCCCGGTACGCCTGCTTGTATTCCTGTCTGCTGATAGGCCGGAATCACGGCAGAATGACAATGCAAGCATGCGCCGGGTTGTTTGGTAACGCGCATCCGTTCCGTCGTGTCTTGATCGGCGAGCATGTAGGCATGCCCGCGTTCCTCGCGATAGTCAATCCCGAAAGCGTAGCCTTTGAAAATTTCACGCCAGCGCGGGTCTTCGTCGAGCTTCTGAAACGCCTCGCTACCGCCGTGTTTGGTGCGTTCGATGTCGACCGTGCGTTTGTAGCTGTCATACTGCCGGGGGTAATTTTTGCCCCAAATTTCCGGATCGATCGTGTCTTCCGTGATTTCGACGACCTGGAAAACGTGTTGCTTGGCCTCCTCTTTGCGCTGCGCAATGTTTTCCATTAACAGCAACACAGCAAACGTGGCGACCGCCACCAGCGCAATAGCGATGACATACGTCAACTTGTTTTTGCTTGGAGAAGCATTCATAGTCCATCCACCTTGTGAGTTTTGACTTTCATGTCCGGTAGCGTCTTGACGGTTTCAATCATGTTCTTGCGCCAACGATGCCCGGCAAAACGATTACCGCTTTCGATTTTGAGCACTGACATTCAACCGGTTATTCCCTGGGGCCATGGCCCACGCTGCTGTGACACCGCACGCAGCTCAACTCTTTTGCATGTTGCGCAGAATTGCCGACGATTTGACTGACAAATTCAGCATGACAATACAAGCAGTTTTGCTGCAGCACCGCCGAGCTGCTGGGGCGCAATTGAATCGGCTCATGAAAATCCTGCAGGGTAAAGCCTTTCGAATGCCAAAAACCGTTTTCGAGTTTGGTGTAATATTTGGAAACGAACGTATGAGGCACGTGACAATCGTTGCAAGTGGCAAAGGCGTGATGACTCGCTTTTTGCCAGCCGTCATATTGGTCGCGCATGATGTGACAGTTGACGCACGCGCGCGGATCATTGGAAAGATACGACGCGCCTTGCGCATAGTAGAACGTATAGCCGCCGATGCCGAACAACAATCCCAGCAGAATGGACAGCATTAAAAGTGAAAATCTCAAACGAGTCATGAGAGGCTCTCGGTTGCAATGAGATGAGAACAGCGCCGTGAAAGTTGGCGTTAGTATTGATCATCCGGCGCAAAGGTGTTGCGCCGGTGCAGCCATTTGCCGCGGGTGAAATCCGGAAACGCCACGGTTTCTCCGCCCAACTGAATCGAGGTTTCGGAGAGCGGCGCAATCGCGCTCCACGCCGCTGCGTCATAAACGTCGAGCGGCGTGTTGGTTCTGCGCTTGACGGATTCGATAAAGGCGTGCATCACAAAAAAATCCATGCCGCCGTGTCCCGCGCCGGTGCTGTCGCTCTCGTAGCGTTTCCATAGCGGGTGATCATATTGTGCCAGATAGGGCGCGGCCTCTTCCCAACGATGCGGTTCTTTGCTGACACCTTCGAGATACAGTGATTTGTTCACGTCCATCCACAAGCCCTTGGTGCCCTGCACGCGAAAGCCGAGAGAGTAAGGCCGCGGCAGGCTGGTGTCATGCTGCAGTAAAATGGTTTCTTCATTGGTGGTTTTGATCATGGTCGTCACGACATCGCCAAGCTTGAACTTGATTTTTGCGTTCGGGTGATTTTCGCCGCCGTGTTTGACGATGTGCTCGTGCAAGCCGCGTGTCTTGGAGGCATAAGAACATAACGACACAAAGCGATTGCCGCGATTGATATCAATCATCATCGCGACCGGCCCGATGCCGTGCGTGGGGTAAAGATCGCCGTTGCGCATGACAGAGTGCTGCGTGCGCCAGCGCGCCTCCGAAAAGCCCTTATCGCCGAACTCGACTCCGCCGCCGTAAGGCTGTTTGCCGTTGTTGAATTTCACCTCGCGCAAATCGTGTTGATAGCCGGCTTGCAAATGCACGATCTCACCGAATAGCCCCTGACGTACCATGTTGAGCACGGCCATGACATCGCGGCGATAACACACGTTTTCGAGCATCATCATCGGCATGCCGGTGCGCTCGGAGGTATCGACCAGGTCCCAGCATTCTTCCACCGTCGTGCCCGCAACCACTTCGCAGCCCACGTATTTTCCGGCGTTCATCGCGTCAATGCTCATCACGGCATGCCATTCCCAGGGCGTGGCGATGATTACCGCATCAATGTCTTTCATCGCCAGCAATTTCTGGTAATCGCGTGGCCCTTCTTGAATCGCTTTGGGCGCAGGCCTGCCGTTTTTTTTGATGAGATCAAGGCTGGCCTCGATCATGGTTGGTTGAATGTCGCAAATTGCAGGCACGTCAACGTCATCACGCCGCAAGGCCAATTCCAGCAAATGCTGGCCGCGCAATCCGACGCCGATAAATCCCAACCGGACTTTGGGCGTTTTCGTATCTGCGAAAATGAGGTGGGAGGGAAGCAGCGCGGCGCCGGCGCTTGCCAAGGCGGTGGTTTTCAGAAATTCCCGTCGCGACGCGAGGTGTTCATGATGCTGCCTTTCAAAAAATGAAGATCATCTCATTCGCTTGTTTGGGCCTTTGACCTGGAAAGCCTGCGCAACATTTGACGAATATCGTCTGCGCCCTTGATCGCGACATAGATCGTTATGGTAGAATACCAAACAAGACAGGCAAGGGTGAGTGATCCCCAGAACCAATGCTCGGAAATCATGTTCAAAATACTATCGAATAACTCAGTCACGGTTGGTCTCCTGAAGCGTGTTGCGGGGATGGTTTCAGTAACGAGCCAATGATCATGGCAAGCGCAACGATGACATACGTCGCGATGCCGCAGACCGTGTCATTTTGTTTGAACCAGACGGTGAATGGGCCAAATTTTTGCAGAACCAGAGTTGTGATCGGCACCAGCGCGCCGCAGATGATCGCGGCTGCCGCGCCCCAATTGTTGGCGCGCGGCCAGTAGCAGCAGGCGATCAACAAAATCGACATGCTCGACAAATAAATCGAGCCGGTGATGCCGAGATAAGTCCAGAGATCGCCTTCCAATTTATACCACAAGCCATAAATCAGCAAAAACACGCCGATCAATGCAATGATCGTGCGATTCCAAAATAATCCTTTTTTCTCTGACCAGGGGACTTTGCGAAACGGCGCCATGATGTCGTTGTAGATCACGCTGCCCCAGGTCAGCATGTATGACGAATCCGTGCTCATGTCTGCTGCGAGCATCGTGGCAATGAGCAACCCCATCAATCCCGCTGGAAGCAGCATGCCGAGCATTTTCGGCATCGCCAACAGAGAATTGCCGCCGACTTGCTCCGGCGTGAGCAGCGCAAGCGCGGCAATACCCCAAATACCTGGAATGAGAAAGCGCGCAACAAAAAAGAAGGAAGTGCCGGTGTAAACTTTGCGCCCGGTGGCAGTATCTTTTGCAGATAACACGCGCGAGATTTGCGTTTGCCAGGTGAGTACGGCTGCAGTGTTCAGCAAGGCGTTGAAGATGACATATGACCAGCCCATGCTGGCATTTTTGAGAGGATTGAAACCGCCTTCACCGTGATGGGATTGTACCGTCGCAACAAGCGTATCCCAGCCGATTTGATCGAGAATCAAAAATGTCGTAATCAAAAGACCCACGCTCATCACAATGAATTGCAGAAAATCCGTGACCAGCACCGAAAGCATGCCGCCGAGAATCGTATACACCGCAACGCCAACGAGCAACGTGGTCATCATCAATTCGAGATAGCCCGGATTCATGCCGCTCACGTTGACGAGAAACTCGCCGCCGGTGCGCAGAAAAACGCCCATGTTCAACAACCCACCGAGCACAATGACGACGCCGGCCGCCCAACGTATGCGCGAGCCGAATTTTTTTTCGAACAACTCTGGAATCGTCATGACGCCGGAATCGCGCAGTGGCTTCACGCAGAAACCGGTGTAGCCCACGAGAAACATCGCCAAAAACGTCAGCACGCCGGGAATGGCGCCGGCAAAGCCCTTGTCAAAACCGTTTTGCGCCGTGTACATGCAGGTAACAATACCGAACTCCGTGGCCGCCAGCGAAGCAATGCCGAGATAAACATTCATCTCGCGTCCCGCGACCAAAAAATCCTCGACTTTGCCGACGTATTTGCGCACCATCACGCCGGCCGTCATGGTCACGAGCAGATAAAGCCCGACGATACTGCCATCGAGCAGTGAAAAGTTAACCATTCCTCCTCCCGTGATTTGGTTTGAAGGCACTAACATAATGATATTTTAACCTAGCGCAAGAGATAGTTGCAAAGTCACAAAAAAATCTGCGCCCGGCAAAAATTCAGGACAACCGTGTTTTTTAAACAAGAAAATGGTATTATCGTCTTTAAAGATTAAGCCACCTCGGGCTTCGACAAGCTCTGCCAACGCGAGGCATCAGGTTGCGACAAGTCTGAACAGCATTGAAGCGAAATGTTTTCATCGAGCCAGAATGAAGTCAAATCAACAAAGGTGTGATCATTATGAAGAAGATCAAAATCGTTGTGGCGAATTTTGCGTCCGGGGCCAGTCACATGCTGTATGCCGCAAAACGGCGTCTCGTTGCCTCCGCATTGTTTTTTTCTTGGTATTTGATTTTTGTTACGCACCCGGCGCAAGGTCAAAGTGAAACCATGTCATTTGAAGAGTATGCGCCGCGCGCAACACTCGTCGTGCCGGAGCATCCGGTAACGCGCGCGCGATTTCCGTTTATTGATGTCCACAATCATCAAAGCAACATGTCGCCGCAAAATCTTAAAGAAGTGGCGGCGGAAATGGACAAGCTCAACATGGCGGTGATGGTGAATCTGAGCGGCCGCGGTTTCCGGCGCGTGCAAAATTCTGACGGCACGACGGCTTCCGGATTGCATGACAGCAACTATTTGAAGCAAGCGGTGAAGAAGCAAGCGGTGAAGAATGCCAACGAAGTTGCGCCGGGGCGCTTCATCGTGTTTACCAACATCGACTTCACCGGCATCGGCGAAGCAGGCTGGACGCAAAAAGCTGTGAAGGAATTGGAGCTTGATTATAAAAACGGCGCGCGCGGTTTAAAGATTTACAAAAGCCTGGGATTGGACGTCAAGGATACCGCCGGCAAACGCGTTGCCGTCGATGATCCGCGTCTCGACCCAATCTGGGCAAGGTGTGGCGAGTTAAACATCCCAGTGCTGATTCATTCCGGTGATCCCGTGCCGTTTTGGCTGCCGCAGGATCGTTTCAATGAACGCTGGCTGGAATTGAAACAATTCCCGGAGCGCTATCGCCACGGCAAGGAACCGTCATGGGAACAAGTGATGAACGAGCAGTTTAATGTGTTTCGCAAACATCCGAAAACAAAGTTCATCAGCGCGCACATGGCGTGGCTGGGCCATGATCTCGCGCGGCTGGGAAAACTGCTCGACGAAATTCCGAACATGTTCACGGAAATCGGCGCGATTATTTATGAACCCGGGCGGCAGCCGCGTTTTGCGCGGGAATGGTTCATCACGTATCAAGATCGCGTGTTGTTTGGCAAGGATATTTGGGCACCGGCGGAATATCATGTCTACTTTCGTGTGCTTGAAACCACCGACGAATACTTTGACTACTATCGCAAACGGCATGCGTTTTGGAAAATGTACGGCCTGGATTTGCCGGACGAAGTTTTGCAAAAGCTTTATTACAAGAATGCGCTGCAGCTTATTCCGGGTATCGACAAATCGCGATTTCCCCAGTAAATGGCAAACATGATTTTTGATCAATCATGCAAACCTTTCAATGCCAGCGGTTGTCAAAATGCTAAACCGTGGTTCACAGTTTTAGCGACGCTGCAAGCATAACGGGAGAGGCCGATGCTCAAAAATTATCTCATCATTGCCTGGCGCAATTTTCTCAAGCACAAATCTTTTTCATTGATAAATATTGCCGGCCTGGCGGTTGGCCTCGCTTGCTTTATTCTGATTATGCTGTACGTGCAGTACGAGTTGAGCTTCGATCGTTATCACGAAAAGGCCGGGCAGATTTACCGCGTCGTCGCGCACCAGCCGGGCAATGTTTACTTAGGCTCCGACCACTTTGCGGTGACGCAGGCGGTTCTGAGCAAAACGCTGAAGGCCGAGTATCCCGAAGTGTCTCATGCCGTCGCCCTCGATGATTGGAACGAGGTTCTCGTCTCGATGGGCGACAAAAGTTTTTATGAGAATGGCGTCAGCAGAAATACTTCGGTGCGGAAAATCCGCTGGGCAAGATCATACGGTTGCAAGACAAACACGACATGACGGTCACCGGCGTGGTGAAAAACGTTCCCCGGAACTCGCATTTTCATTTCAACATGCTGGGGTCCTTTGAAACATTGATCGCGATCAATGACAACAAGGAACAATTTCAGCAGTGGGGCAACAGCTCTTTTTATACCTACATTCTGGTGCAGCCGGGTTTCGAAGTGGCCGCGTTTGAGGCCAAGCTTGTGAATCTGGTGAAAAAGTATCATACGGAGGAGTGGCGCAATAAAACGAAGCCGCATCGCTATTATTTGCAGCCGTTGCAGGATATTCACTTGAACTCACATATCAATTTTGACATTGGCAAAAATAATGATGTGAGGTACCTTTATTTGCTTGCCGGGCTGGCCCTTATCATTCTGTTGCTCGCCTGTATCAATTACATGAATCTTACCACGGCGCGCGCCACGTTGCGCGCGAAAGAAGTGGGCATGCGTAAAGTCGTCGGCGCCGACCGCCTACAGCTTCTCAAGCAGTTCATGGGCGAATCTCTGCTGCTGACGCTCGCAGCGTCGCTGATTGCATTGTTGCTGGTGGAGTTGCTGCTGCCGGCT
>QEVD01000205.1 GCA_003576975.1 Candidatus Zhuqueibacterota bacterium | reverse complement strand
GACCATCGGCGATAGAGTTTTTCCACCGAAATGCGTCGAAGTCATTGAGCATCGCCGAAAAAACTTTGGCAGGATGATTTATCGGCAGAATTATTTTGACTCGTTCTGCCGACAAATTGTTCTGTCATAAACTTTCGGAATTTTATTCTAACTTTGAGTATCTTATGGCCTTAACGAGGCGGCGCAGCGTTTTGTGATCCCAATTATTTGTGATTTATCTTCTCCGGTACACATCCGTACTCAGGTATTTCAGACCCGAGTCGGCAATCAAGGTGACCACTTTGGCACCGGGCCCCAGCCGCTCTGCGACTCGAATCGCAGCGATCACATTTGCGCCGGAAGAGGTTCCCGAGAAAAGCGCCTCTTCGCGCGCGATGCGCCTTGCCATCTCTTTCGCGTCCTCCGTTTTGACCGCCACAATTTCATCTACTAGCGACGGCTCCCAGAGCGGAGGCGTGTAGCCAATGCCAACGCCTTCGATCTTGTGCGGCCCGGGCTGCCCTCCCAGCAACACGGAAGATTCTGCGGGTTCGACCACGACGATTTTGATACCCGGCTTATACCGCTTCAGCACGGTGGCAACCCCGCGTGAAGAAGCCGCGGTGCCGACACAGTGAACGAACGCATCAACTTCTCCCTTCGTTTGCGCCCAAATTTCCTCGCCCAACGAGTAGTAGCCCGCAATGCTGTCATGGTTGTTGAGCTGATCGGTCCAATAGGTATGCGGTTCCTGACTCAACTTGCGCGCCGTCTCGATCATATCCAGAATCAATTTCTTGGTGGTCAGGCCGCCCTCGCTCGGTGCCAGCGTCAGTTCCGCGCCCAGTGCGGCCATGTTATCCAGCTTCTCCTGGCTGAAGGCATCAGAGCTGACGATCCGGATGCGGTAACCCTTTGCAGCGCAAACCAATGCCAGCGAGGCGCCGGTGCTGCCGCCGGTGTAATCAATCACCGTGTCGCCGGGCTGCAAGCGGCCGTCTTGCTCTGCCCGCGAAATCACGGCCTGCGCCATGCGATCTTTCACGCTGCCGGTCGGGTTCTCCCACTCGAGCTTTACCAAAATGTCCGCACAATTGGGGGGAACGACTTTGCGCAGTCGTACCATGGAAGTATTTCCCACAGCCTCGAGAATGTGCATGAGTCAAGCCATCCTTCTGCGATTCTCAAATGGATTTAGACTCAATACTGCTAACTTAACATTTCGTTCGTAGTCCCGGCCCCTTGTGGTCCGATGCTAACGCAAATAATTTCAATCTTCCTGCAGTGCCCACGAGGGGGCAGGGCTACTAAGGATTGTCGATTAAATACCTTGCCCAAATCTCAAACCGCGAATGCACGCCAATAAACGCGAATTTTAAAATTATCGGATATTCGCATTTATTGGCGGTTCCCCAAATGAGTAAGTTATTAAAATGGTGTTCCTAAGTGAGCGGAATTGGATTTAGACTATTCCTTGTTGTATATCACGGGCATCTGCCCTTTCCATCGGTTCCATATGTTATCGTCCGTGATGAGATCAGCCATAAAGTGGCCAACGTTGATTCGGCTCGTCTTGCCGGGATTGAAGAGGGCGCTTCTTGTAGGTGAAGGATGCACCTCATATCCGGTGACTTTGTCCTCATCAATTAAAGTGTCCGGTCGAACCACAGCCCACTCGATCTCCTTGTCGTTTTGACCAATATTGACCCGCAGGTAGTCGGCAGCGTTTTCGTTGTCCACATGCGGGGGCAACAGCATACGCAGAAGCCCGATGACACACCTTTGCCCTAATGAAACCGGTTCGTTGAGGTCGCGGTTGCTATTGCCGGCTGTGTTCATCAGCACAAACTTGACCGCCTTTTCGGCCTGGCTTGCCTTGATGGCATGGCACAATCGGCGCGTGGCATCGGTCACCAGCCTGCGCGGATGGCCGTAAATACCCTTCCAACTCAAATTGTGCCCTAAGCACGATGCCACTGCTGCGCACCCGTTGACATGTTCGGCCATCTCGGCGTCGCTAAGGTCCAAGAGGCTTGCATGAATCATGCACAAACGATCATGCTTCTTGAGATTTTCGGGCAGATTCTCAGGCGACCGCACGATTATCTTTACATTCTGTCCCCGGTCGAGCAAATGCTTTACCAATAACCGCCCCGTTGCCCCGCTTGCTCCAACGACAAGAATCGTCATCTTTTTGCTCTCCCTCTTGATACCAATGCCAAGTGTCAGCCGCGCGCTGCTTCTCGCCTAAAACCATCTCTTTTGCTTAAAAAACCGCTTTAACTGAAACTCCAATATCGGGGGGGCAGCGGGGTTCCGTTGGATAAAATCAAAACTCAAGAAAAAGGTACCGAGGTATGATGAAACTATCCAACGGGTGAAACCACTCCAATTACAGCGGACGCAAAAAACGCTGTCGCTTCGAGCTCTGAGTCGTTAGCGGTTTCGCCTTCTTGCCTTCCTTCTTCTGCGCTTTGCCGGCGAATCTGTTTTCTCACTGCCCTTGACCGGGACGATAAGCTCAAGCCTCTCACCGTATTGATCGATGACCGCCTTGCGTATTTCCTCGAGTTTCTCCGGGGGTGCTCCAAATGCCGTCGCAGAATAGTCCCACTGACGCTCGCGGATAAAATCACGTTCCAGTTTGCCGGTGCATTGCTCACAAAGCCCCAGATCGTCAAGCGGAAGGAACAGGTCACAACCCTGGCATTTGCCCTCGAACTGGAATGCTGACTCGTCAAGGGCGTCATCAAAAATATCATCAAGGTCAAATCCGAGGGTGGCTTCTGTGAGTTGACTCTGTCCCAACTCTGTCAGGTAAACCTCGTTCATTGTACGTTGTCCGCACTTCGGACACACAATACTCCTCTCAAAAACGGGTTTTTCCGAATCCTCAGAGATTGTGATCGTCCCTATGTCACAGTCGAAGACCCCGCGGCATTTCCTGCACTCAAAATTGACTTTCATCACTATCATCATGAACCGCTAACGTTTGAGCTCTGCGGCAGGCACACGGGACGGTTGGAGCCAAGCGGAAACCGGCGCGGGTGACTGTCCGCTGGAACGATTTGTTATGTTTTCATAGTACTACTTTAATAGCTTAATTGCTTCCTGAATGGTTTTTATGAAAACAACCTTTCCTGCTTTATTACTCTCGTATATAAAATCGTTCAGGCTTTTGCCTTCTATATTCTCGTAGTTTCCTAAAACAACTAATCGCCTTTGGTAATTCGAAATCTTTTGTAGAATTTCTCCTGCTAATCCAGTTCTTAATTCGAAAAAGTCTTTATGTAAAGCTTCTTTATCGAGAACCATGGTCTCTGTTGGACAGTTCATCATTAGGTCTAAGAATGCGGATGATGTTGATACGGTCTCGTTATCCATCCTGCAGTAAGATAAGTCGCCCTTTTCTGTTTGGATAATTTCAAAGTTCATGTTCAGTTCCTATTCAATTTCTTATTTTTATCCTAACAACCGCATAAGCGGCGGCGCAGCTTGCCTGTGATTGAAGCCCTCTTGGCCGATGGAAACGCAGCCGTTTTATACTAGGTATTGGTCGGTGATTATGTTGAAGGTGGCATTGAGGTGTCCTGAGGTTGTTACTTTAATTCTACCAAATCAAACTTGAGTGATAGCTCCTTGAGCATGATGAAAGTGTCCTTGGAGAGCACGTTGAACTGGTTACACACATCGGGTAGTTTAATTACGGCCCTGGACTCAGAGGCAGGCTTTTCGTTCGTGACAACTACAGCGTTGTGAACTTTTGCATAAGCAACCAACCAGCCGTCTGCACCTGTTGCGAACTTGGCCTTTGCCTGATCGGAGTACCGCAGATGGCGTTGTGTCCACAATATGATCTCGGAGAAGACTGTAGCCACGTCTGAGGTACATTCTCGAAAGAAGGGCTCTGGCACAGTTTTTCGAACCCATTGCACCAGATCTTCCTCAGGCCTTCCTAAAAGAAGCTCAGCTCGGACACGGTCAATGCTGTAAACCCTCCCATGTTCGTACTCACGAAGGGGTCCCTTCCAGAAACCAGGGCAGATTTCAAAGGCGTAGTAGGCGTTCTTGGCGGTGATGAATACGTCTGAGTCAAGCAAATACGTCATGGAATTGGTCATGGCAACAATATCCCTAGACGCCGTGCGTATTCTTGGAATGCGCCGCCATGTAACCCTGTTAAGTCGTACGCTTCTTTGAAAGTTACCCTTCCCTCCATAGCTGCAAAAACGACCGTCCTGGCGAAGGGCTCACCCACTCGAGTGTTTTGGTTTTTGTAGAAGTCGCCTCCGCCAACCGCTTTGGCCTGTTGTCGCTCTTTCTTCGTATACGACTCGTAGAATTCGAAGAAAGTCTCGCGGGTTACGAGTCGCAAGTCCATCGCTCGGCGTCCTGCTACGATCGGACTGACCTTGAAGAAGCGCGCAATTTTTTCGAAAGGGTCCGCACCACCCTTGAATTGCGGCCATTGCTGTTTGAGTTCACGAGCCGGCACGAGGAATTCCGCGGCAGCTTGATCACAAAATCGCTCGACCTGCTCATTACCCGGGAAAATGCCTTCGAATCCGGAGAGGCCTTCGCCCTCCGAGCCCAACCAGATGTGCGCTAACTCGTGCGCCAACGTGAACATTTGGGCTGACTTGGTATCGGCACCATTTACAAAAATGAGCGGCGCAAAGCGGTCCGTTAGAGCAAAGCCGCGAAACTCTTTTGGATCAAGCTTGCGATGGGTGTTGTTTCCGACGATCCCGTTGATCACCGCCATTATGCCCAGTTGCTCGATGCGACGGCGCAGCTCGCCGACCGCTTCCTTCCAAGTTGGCACTTGCGAGGCCCAACTGTCGTCGAGGCCAACAAGGCGGCGCATTTCTCTCCCAATTGCTTCCGGGTCATCACTAAGACGTGCGCCGCCCAAAAAGTCCAATGGCTCAGCTTCGTCTTCGCTACGAATCTCACGCAAAAAAGCCTGGCGTCGTTGCATTGCGTAAATCGTGTCGAGCAACTCAGGGCTCGGGCGCGACGGTTTGCGCTTGATTGTTCGGAGGTCTGGAATTGGGAGACTCTCTACGGGCGGTTCGGGGAGGAAGAAATATCCCAATGGTGTGCGCGTGGCTTTGGCGAAGTTTTCCAACTGCCTAAACGTCGGCTTTTTTTCGCGGCGGATCCAGGCCGAAAGCTGTCGGAATCGCTGAGAAAGCGTGTCGATGTCGTATCCTGCCCGTTCGCAGGCCCAGCGCAGCAAGTCAGGATGAACTGCAAAGTGCTCCATGTTGCCACCTTCGCGTTGATTTGTCACCAACTACTTGTTGAACGGAACCCCGCTGCGCGGGGCAGGACCTATCGAGCAGCTACATTGCGATAGCCGTGGCTTTTTTGTTTTCACGGTCATAACATACCGGTCGCAACAATTGACCTTTATCACAAAGGAAACTCCAATATGGGGGCAGCCAGGCCCCGTTGAATAAAATCAGAACCTAAGAAAGAGGTACCGGTGTATGATGAAACTATCCAATGTGGTGAAGCTTCTCCAGCTGCAGCGGACGCTGTGCGATCCGCTGCGAACTCTGAGTCGTTAGCGAAAACTGAAGCAGAGCACTTGCTGTCACTACGATGTTTGGTTACCGGCACTCTGCCTCGCGGTCTGCAGTAGTTAGCACAACCCTAACTCTTTGATTCGTAGAAAATCTCTTGCCGTTTTGTTCAAAAATACTGCTTGATGAGCCACCGACTGTCTGAAAAGCCATATCGAAATACCGCATCATTTCGACCTAATTTCTGTTCTCCTCACGAAACTTCAGTGTTATCTGCTTGACCGCATGAAGCGCCGGGTTAGAAGTTATTGTGTTTTCATTCTTGAAATGATTGGAGAAAAGGCTTTTTCAAGCCTTATCATGGCGTCAACCATAGCATCTATCGTACTTTCCCATTTTTCAGGATCTCGATAGCCGCCTAGAGTTATTGATTTCGCAATTCGACACGCCCTCCTGTTGTCAAGACGTTCCCAGCTCAATTTGTCGCCAAACGTCTTTTCTATATCATCCTTGTGGGCATAAAATTCGTCAAATATCTTCTTGCTTTCATTCTCTGACTCTTTGCCTCTATCGATATATAATTCTACTTTTCCTTCATGTTGAGTTATTGAATAATTGTAGTTCAATCCTCTTTTCCCCGCTCCAGTACCAATCCAACTATGCTGGCTTGGAGAAATTGTGTCGTGTAATCTAGTTCTTGTTTTTGATATTTCGAGAAGTTGGGCCCAGAAATTATGCCTTATCGAATATCTTTCGGCAATTTCCTTTTTTGTTTCTCCAGCTTCCTTTGCTTCCTCGCTTGGGCCCACAATCAAAGTAAGAAGTGGTGCGGGTGATGAGTTGCCAATCTTAATTCCTTCAATTTTCACTAAATAGAATTCAGCTGCGGTCGATTCATTAAGCCAAGAAATTGCACCAATATGCTCCGGCCTTGGTTCGGCAACAATCCATATTGCTTTAGTAGCGCCGACGGCCGTCAGATAAGTTATGATCTTTCCGAGATGGTCATGGTTACTTTTTTCAAGTTGGTTTTCTACGATGACTAGATTGCCGTCTTCATCTTCCGCTTTCAGATCAACATTGAAAGTGCCCGTGCTTTGCTCTCTTTCTACATTTGAAAGTCGAATATCCAGCACCTCATCTATAACCTCGATATTGTCCTGCAACCATTTTGTAAATTCTTGAGCTTCATGCTTCCAAATTTCCCGCAAAGGCACTTTTTCAATTCTCTCTATTTTCAATTTTCTTTCCTCCTAATTCAGTGGGTAGCTCTAACACAACGCTTTGCGGCGGCGCAGCTTCCACGGCGTTCTGAACAAGCATTATCGTTGAAAGCCATCAATCATCAAATTCACGGCACGGCTGCGCCGTTCGCAGCAAAAAAAGTTAGGAGCATTACCTTGGATTCAGCAAGTGTCGGACTGTTCTCATACATTCTTCAATTCGGCTTTGTTGCGACAACTCTTGCATGAACCTTTCAATCCAGCTGTTTTTTTCTAAAAGAGAAAGTAGAGTGCTGGTTTCAAGCTTGATGTTTTGCAGATCATTTCTTTTTCCGAGATCGCTGGACAAATATATCTTAGCGAGCTTGTCGAAAGCCGATAAAATAATGTCGAATGAGGGAAAGATATCCTTATCCTTGCAGACATACTCAAGAACGCCACGAACACCGTTTGTGTTTTTCAGCCTAGCTAAAGCATCTAATATTCTGCTATCCAATGGCAGTTTTTGAACTGAATCCGAGGGGCGCGTTCTCCACGACTCTTCAAAAATTTGTGCCGATACGAGGACACCCAAGAATGAAAGTTCCCACACTTTATAGGCTTCCTTTTGTGTAAACTTCAATAAACCGAAGTCTCTCAAATGCTTCGCGGTAAATCTTGTATTAGTGAAACATCTTATTACACCGGTCTTGGTTTTTTCAAAATCCTTTATAGATAGAGAAGGTTTGATTTCGTCAATGAAATTTTCAATGATACTGAGGACCGAGTTATGACGTCGAAAATTAAGTAGCAAGAATCCTATCAATGAGGCCTGAAGATTTCGGGCGCTTCTGACTTTTAACAAATCGGCTGTATCTTGCTCCTCGCGTTGTTGAGCCAGATCAATGTATACCCGTCTGTCATTATCGTCGACATAGATATTGGATCGCAAGAGCTGGTCTAGCGAAAGATTATTTTGAGCATAGTTCGTTTCGTGCCTAATAATTTGGATGAGCTTTTCAAAAATATCAATCTTGAGCTCAAAACAGTCTCGACCCTTTGCTATCGGATTGATGCTTACAATTTCATCAAGGAACCTGGTCAAGTCCTGCGCTACTCTTGAGAATTCGTATGGTACCATTGAGTATAACTCCATTCATCCTGATTTGAAAATGCTCCTAACAACTTACTAGTCTGCACGGAAACCGCATTTCCCGGCTTTCCAATCGTAGCCATTCGTTTCCAGCATTAGAAATTTCTGAAAAACATATCTCTACCAATAGACATGTTTTCAAGCTCCAAAATGGCCAGTACTGGAAACCTCTCGACAGCTTTGCATCACGTGTTTTTCTGTTTTTGGACAACCGGCTTCGTCTTGGGTATGGCGTATCTTTCGCGCAAATCCTAACGCTCGGCAACACCAACGCCCGGCCGCGCCGGTCAACCCCTCAATGCACCCTCGCCACCCACTCCGCAAACGCAAATTTTGGCGACATCTTTTCCGTGTGGCAGAGCACGCAGGTGGCTTCCGTGGCTTTGGCGAAACTCAACGCCGTGCCACGAGTGCGCACATGAAAACCGCCGCGGCCGTGGCAGGACTCGCATCCGACGTTGGTCAGATGCGCGGTCGCAGCGGTTTGGTTGTAACCGGTTTCTTCTCCAAAACCCACGGTGTGGCAGCTCAGGCATTCGGCGTTCGCCTGCTCGTTTTTGGCAACGAGCGTGGCGAACGCGTGGGCGTGCAGGGATTCCTGCCATTTGCCGAAGATTTCTTCATGACAATCCCGGCAAGCCGAGCTGCCCACGAAAGGGTTTAGCAAAGCCGCTCCATTTCCGCCCGGCGCTGGTGTGGGGCTGGTTTTCACCGGCTTGGCCTGTGCGGCGC
>QEVD01000204.1 GCA_003576975.1 Candidatus Zhuqueibacterota bacterium | reverse complement strand
GAAATGGCGATCAGGGAATCAAGCCGAATTGCCGTCCGGCAAGCGCGCATTGACTGATGATGTAATCGAGATGTTCGTCGGTGTGCGTGGCCATGTAACTCGTGCGAATCAAGCCCTGGCCTGCGGGCACCGCCGGCGTGATGACGGGGTTGGTGAAGATGCCGTTTTGGAACAACAATTTCCAAAATTCAAACGTTTTCATGTCTTCGCCGACGTGAATCGGAATGATTGGCGTTTGCGTTCCGCCGGTGTTGAAACCGAGTTCATCAAAAGCGGTTTTGACTTTGCGCACGTTGCGCCAAAGCCATTCCAGGCGTTGCGGCTCCTCTTCCAAGATCGTCAAGGCCGCCAGCACCGCCGCAGTGGCCGCCGGCGGCATGCTCGCCGAAAAAATGAGAGAACGCGCATGATGCTTGATGTAGTCAATGACATAAGCATCACCCGCAACAAATCCGCCAATCGACACAAATGATTTGCTGAACGTGCCCAGCACGACATCGACTTTTTTCTCCAAACCGAAATGCTCGGCCGTGCCGCGGCCATGTTTACCCAATACGCCGACGGAATGGGCGTCATCCACCAGAATGCGCGCGTGATATTTTTCCGCGAGATTGACGAGGCCGGGCAAATCAGCAATATCACCTTCCATGCTGAAAACGCCATCGACGATAATGAGCTTGCCGGGAGCATCTTGATGCTTGTTCAAAAGGCGCTCAAGATGATCCATGTCGTTGTGGCGGAAACGCACGACCTGGCCGAGTGAGAGGCGGCAGCCGTCCACAATGCTGGCGTGATTCGCGCGATCGGCGAAGATGATATCGCCTTTACCCACCAGCGTACTGATCACGCCGAGATTGGTTTGAAAACCGGTGGAAAAACACAATGCCGCTTCGCGCTGCATGAATTTCGCAAGCCGCTTTTCCAGCTCTTCGTGCAGTTCGAGCGTGCCGTTGAGAAAGCGCGAACCGGTGCAGCCGGAGCCGAATTCTTGCACGGCTTTGATGACAGCTTCTTTGACGCGGGGATCTTGGGTGAGGCCGAGATAATTATTGGAGCCGGCCATGATTAAACGATGGCCGCGAATGGTGACTTCAATATCGGCGCCGGATGAAATGGCTTGAAAATAAGGATACCAACCCTCGGCAATGGCTTCCTGGGCGCGGGTGAATTTGCGACACTTGTCAAATAAATCCAACTTGCTTCCTCCTCCCTTGGGATTCTGTGCTATTTTGCTCTCATAACATGCCAAATATATCCAACAAGGTAAACGAACGTGCGCAAATATAATCTTGGCCGCCTATTAAAGCAAGCTTAAATCTGGGATAAAAACGCCGGTTGCTTACTTCTCGTTTAAGATAAAGCGATGAAATGTTGTACAATTTCAAGGTGAATTTTTGTTTTCCTTGATTACCAATTTGCTTTCAACTCATCGGTAATCTCACTCACACGTTGCGTAACTTCCCATTTGATGAAATCGAGCTCGAGCCATTGGTTGTTGACGCGCAATGCCAGGCGTTTTTGGTCGGGATAGAATTTCAGAAATTGGTTGTCAAACAGGGGGTAGGCGTCGGTGCGCACCGGAAAATCATTCAAAATGCGGCGGACATCGCCGGTTGCGGCGTTATACGAAAACAACATGCGATCGCCATAGCTCGTGGTGTATTTGATGCGATTGGTAGCGTCGATATCGCGTTTGATTTCGAGCCGGCCAACCTCGCGCACACGGCGCTGGAATTCTTCAAAATTCTCATTTTCCAGCGGCGTGCTGACCTCGATCACGAAGCCGTTGCGTCGGCCTTCCGATACAAACAATTTGCCGTCAGGAATTTTTTCAAAACGGTAGGGCTGCATCGGCAGAACTGCGATGTAAGTATCCTCGGCGCGGCAGAAAATCCAATCCGGCGGCAGGAAATCCTTGCTCTCCGTCACCGCGGAGGAAAAGTTCTGCAGATCATCGGAGAAAAAACCGTTCAGCCGCACTTGTCTGGAAGAGTCGGGCGCGTCGTACAATCCGATCAAAACATTGCGATGTTGAAACAAGCGTTCATAAGCTGAAGCGCCGGTGAGCTTGATCTCCTGCGTCAAACGGCCGCGCGGCGAATTGGCCTCGGCAAGCAGAATGCGCGGCTCTTCCGTGCGAAACAATGTCAGTTCGCGCGCAGTTGTGGAGGGGTAGGTGATGAAGAGTATTGGACGATCGTCGGTCGAGGACAGGTACGTCAATCCCCAGGAATGTTGATACGTGGGATAATACAATCCGCCTTGAATGGAGCCCAGAATATACTGCCGCGTGACATAGGCATATTTACCGACATTATCCTCCTGCTTTGGCGCGGCGCGCAGGAAACGGCCGGCACGCTTGCGTTCGAGATGAACATAGCCGCCGAGCGGATCGCGGTTCGTCGCCATCTCCAAAATTACGCTCGCCAGTTCAAAACTGCTAAGCGAGGCAAACAATAGTTCCGGGCTGGGCACCATTTTGCCGGCGCCGAAATATAACCAGGCAAAGCCTGCGCTCAACGTTTCACGCGGGGACATGATTTGCGCTTCGGAAATCCGGCTGTGCGCGCCGGCATACAAGCCGTCTAAATGCTCGGAAGCGAAATCAAGCATGAGCAAATTCAGCATGACGTTCAGGCGCTTACGAAAAAGATCGTCGCGCGTAAACTCGTGCATAAGCGCGAGGGAGGCAAAAAAAGCCGGCATAAATTGCGGTGAATCATATTCGCTTTGGCCACTGGTGATGACTTGATTAATCCAGGCGGTGAAGTAATCCTTGGCTTCGCGCATATTTTCTGCAGAGGATTTTCCGTTAAACCATTGCTCCGCAGGCGTATCCGGCCAGGTTTCGGAAGCGAGCAACAAAGCGGCATAATACATATGCCATTCGTGTTCCGCCTCGCCACGCAAGGTCGGCACCTGGGAGAGGGAACGTTTGATATTTTCGGCAAGGCCATACGGCAGGTTTTGCCGGCCAAAGAGGTAGGTAGCAATGCGGTAAAAAGCGTTTGCCGGTTCGGAATTGGGCCGCGTCAGCAACTCTTCCAGCATGCGATGCGCTTCATTCACGCGTTCGCCGGTGGCATAGCGCGCGGCGACCGCGGCAAAACCCGGCTGCCGCTCATTTTCGACAAAATGCAAGAGCAGCATTTGTCCGCGCAACTCGACGCCGCTTTGATTTTGTGTGCTATCCGGTTCTTCTTGTGCACGGCCGGGTGCGACGGCGAAAACCGTGCTTAACGTGAGTAAACACCAGGCCAGCGTTTGGTGGAAGTGTGAAAGGCGGGCCGGGCGGTGCAATTCCTTCGCAGCGGCGCGAGGCAACATGAAAACGTGCATATCGAATCCTTCTGATGCATCCTGAGTGAGTATAAATTTCCTGGAATTGTTAACTAAACCGCAAAGCTCGAACGTATGGTATGATCAAAAAATTGAATATCGTAACCGTTGTGCGATCACGGCGGGCTTTGCGTTCAGGAAAAGTGATGAATTTAAATTGAACAATTCATATCAAAAAAAGCTGTTACGATGTTCGCCGGCTATCTTGCCCATTCGGGGAATTGATTCCAATCAACCTCAAACGCCATTTCCAGGCCAAAATAGATCGCCAGCGTCACGATGAAGATGCCGATCAAATTAAACCAAAATCCGGTTTTTGCTATTTGTGGAACTGAGACATAACCGGATGCAAAGATTATGGCATTCGGCGCAGTGGCAACCGGCAGCATGAACGCACAGGAGGAAGAAACCGCAACCGCGATCATGAGCGGCAAGGGATTTATTTGCATCGCCTGGGCCGTGGCGGCTGCGATGGGTATGAAGATCGTTGCCGTTGCCGTGTTGGAATTGACTTCAGTAAAAAACGTGATGGCCGCGCAAATCAACAAAATCATCAGCAGCGGCGGCATGCCGGACAGCAATTGCAGGCGTTCGCCCAGCCATTGCGACAATCCCGTCGAAACAAATGCGGCTGAAAGCGCAAGCCCGCCGCCGAAAAAGAGCAACAACCCCCACGGCACTTTCACCGCGGTTTCCCAGTCGAGCAAGAATTCGCCGCGTTTCCAGTTGACGGGTATCAGAAACAGCAGCAGGCCGGCGACCATGGCGACGGTCGAATCTGCTACATGGTTTTGCAGATCGAACGCGCTGGCCCAGCCGGGAATGCAAAAAAATCCCAAATCAATATCTATGCGAAAAATCCAGGCCAGCGCTGCCAGTACGAAGATTATCAGCGTCAGGCGCTCGCCTCGCTCCATGCGGCCGAGCTTGTGCAACTCATCCGCGATCACGGCGCCGGTTGCCGGTGAACTCTCCATCTTGAGGGGAAATAAAACTCGCGTCATGAACAACCATACGAGCGGGATGAACATGATGACGGTCGGAATGCCAAAGCTTGCCCACGTTATGAAATCAATTTCGGGTGCTTGTGGAAAAAGCTTTTTGACATTGCTGGCAAAGATCAAATTGGGCGCCGTTCCCAATAATGTGCCCATGCCGCCGATATTCGAGGCATAGGCGATGCTGAGCATCAAACACGTGCGCAAATTGTGGAGGCTGGCAGCCGTGTGCCCGCTCTCGCTTGTTTCAAGTTGGGAGATAACGGCCAAGGTGATCGGATACATCATCATCGTTGTGGCGGTATTTGAAATCCACATGGAGATAAACGCCGTTGCCAGCATGAAACCCAACACCATACGCCGCGGACTCGTTCCGAGCAGGTGAATAATGCGTAGCGCCAGCCGTTTATGGAGATTCCATTTTTGCATGGCCATGGCAATGAAGAAGCCGCCCAGAAACAGAAAAAGAATCTCGTCGCCATAATTCACCGTGACTGCTTTCATCGGCAGAATGCCAAAAAATGGAAACAACACCATGGGCAGCAAGGCAGTCGCAGGCATCGGGATCGCTTCCGTGATCCACCAAAAGGCCATGAGCATGCTTGTTGCGAGCAGGCTGCGCGCTTCGTGTGAAAGATCGGGCGTCAACGGCGGCCACAAGAGCATGAGAAAGAGCAACGGTCCAACAAGCAAGCCGATTTTGCGGCGGGCGCCAAAATATCCGCCCGCCATTTCATCTGGTACTGGCGGCTTAGGAGCCATTGAGGTAATCTTCCAAAAATTAAACCAGCAGTTTGATTAGAATGCGGCAAGTAAACAAGACCTGGAAGGCTGCGCGAAACGACGGCATGGAAATTTAATGCCTGATAGCTCAGGAAGAGCAACAATCGTTGGTCCGGCCTGTCCGCAATTCAACCGGTGCAATGGATCAAGCCGGATTATTTTTTATTTTTCGCCACTTCCAGCCGAATAATGTGGTGCCCAACCGGCGCGACCAGCGATGTCGCGAAGCCCAATGTCGTAAAGCGCTATGTTCCTTGTGATGAGTTTGCCCCGCGTGTTTTGTTTGCACCGGGACGAAGGCCAGTCCCGCCATGGTCTGGCGCACGGCGTGCAGTCTTTTTTCTTCTGTTAAGAGCTCGGCTTCGGTGCAAATGCCGCGTTGCACTAAAACGTTGATCACAGCTTCGAGTGAAATCTGGTCCGGCAAAAGGGAAGAGCCACTCTTTTCGTATTTTGTCGCGGGTGCTGCGTCGATAATAGCCGGTTGGTGCGGGTGATCGTCGATGAGTTGCTGTTCGATGTTGTCCGTCATGTTTAGATCCTTTAATCCTATTAAGGATGCAAACGCTGGTGTGACGTCTGATTTTTGGTAACGGCGAATCTATTTTTTTTCTGTTCCAAACGCAAGGTGAAAAATGGCAGCCGGCGACAAGATTACGAGGTTGACACTTTTGCAGATGATTGTATCGTGTTCTCGCCGGCCTATTGTCAAGAATCAAAAACGCCGCGATCGTTTCAGCAAGCGGCGTTGTTCACTTCCGTTCAAGTTGTTGTGCGACTCAAGAATCGCCGGCATAACTGTTCTGTTTACGTGGATACGAAAGAGATCGAAGCGCGGCGCCGGCTTCTTGAATCCCAACAATAACTTGAGTCTTGACGCTAGGGCTGCCGGGTGATGGAATAAAACGTGCGATGTTGCTTGGCGGGATTTTCAGTTGTGGGTGCTGTCGTCTTCAGCGATTTTGACCGCCTCCCATTTGCCCTGGAATGAACGCCCGCCTTCACGGCCCTTGAATTCACTCAAGATCTTATCGCCCTTTAACACGGCCTCATGACGATAAGTCACTTGCAAGCCGCGCGCGGATTCGAAATTCAAATTGAACGTCAATATACCGTCTTGCAAACGAATCTTATTGAGATTTTGTTTTCCCATTTCGCCGCCATCGTCTTGCATGAACCCGGTGAGACGATTGTTCTTTATCGTCAGCTTCAGGGTCCAATCGCGCACGGGATCAGCACGATTTTCGCGAATACCCTTGCCCTGCCAGGTGCCGGCCCAGTTTTGTAATTCGGATAAACTTGCTTGATTTCGTGTACCACCGCAGCCAAGCAGCGCGAGTGTCAGGAGAAACAGACAAATGAACCGCATGAGGAGGTGCCTTTCGAATTCATCGAGATGTCATGCAAACCGAACGGATGCTGCCGTTCGTGCCCAAAAAGTCACAACGAAAGGTACCGGCAAACCTTACAATTTGCGGTTTGATAAGGAAATTGACGCGGCAGAGATTAAGGTTGGGTGCTTTGAACCGTAGCATGCGCCTGACCTTCAGCAAATTGCAGACGAATCCTATCTTCCGGCTGCAACTGTGCGGCTGCGCTGACAAGCGCACCTGAATCATCTTTAAAAACTAGTGCAAAGCCGCGGCGAAGAATATTCTGATGGCTCAAGGCCTGCAGGCGATGATAGAGATGTGCGATATCTCGCCGGTGTTGCGCCAGCAATTGTTGCATGCTTTGTTGCAGGCGGTGGTGCTTTTCATCCAGCGTTTGGCTGTGTTGATGAAGCGCGTCGATTGGCCGGCGCATGCCATAGCTGCCGGCGAAACGCTGCAACCGTTCGCGCTGCGTTTGCATCTGGCGGTGAAGGTGGAGATAAGCGCGCTGCAATTGATGCCATAACAGGCGTTTTACTTCCGCTGCTTGTGGAACAACCATCTCGGCGGCAGCCGAAGGCGTTGGAGCCCTCAAATCCGCCACGAAATCGCTGATGCTGAAATCGATCTCATGCCCCACGGCAGAGACCACCGGAAGCGCGCTGGCGTAGATCGCGCGCGCGACAATCTCCTCGTTGAACGGCCATAAATCCTCCAGCGAGCCGCCGCCGCGACCGATAATGACGAGATCAACTTTGCCGTACGCGTTGAATTCCTCCAGCGCCTGAGCGATTTCTTCCGCAGCGCCTGCGCCCTGGACGCGTACGGGCCGGAGTATGATGGCAATCGCCGGCCAACGCCGCCGCAACACGCTGATTACATCACGAATCGCCGCGCCGGTCGGCGAGGTCACGATGCCGATACGCTGCGGATATTCCGGTAGAGGTTTTTTGTGATCTTCATCAAACAGGCCTTCCGCGTGCAAGCGTTGCTTCAAGCGCTCGAACGCCAATTGCAAAGCGCCGACGCCGGCGGGCTGCATTTGCCAGACTTCGAATTGATAGTAGCCGCGTTTTTCGTAAACCGTGACTTTGCCATGCACCACGACCTGCATGCCGTCGCGCGGGGTGAAGCGCAAATTACGATTCCGCCCGGCCCACATGACGCAGGGAATTTGGGCCTCTTCATCTTTCATCGAAAAATAAAAATGCCCGGACGTGTGATGTTTAAAATTCGAAATTTCACCGGTCAGCCAAAAGGGAGGGAGCCCTTCTTCGAGTAGGTTTTTGATGCCCGCAGTTAACTCGGATACCGTGAGCAGTTCGTTGGGTGGTTGTTCGCTTTGCGCGACGCGAGAAGTCATGGCAAAGTTGTCAGGTGATCAAAAGCGGTGAATCCGGAGTCGAATTGTCGTTGATGAAAGTGGTTTCAAATTTTTCTTCCGGAGAGGTTTTCTCCAGCGGAAGATCAATCGTGAAAACCGTGCCCTCGCCGGGAGATGATTGCACAGAAATTTCGCCGCCGTGATCATTGACGATTTGCCGGCAAATCGCAAGCCCGAGTCCGGTGCCATAGGCTTTCGTGGTGAAGAACGGTTTAAAAACATCCTCGATAATTTCGTGCGGAATGCCGCTGCCCGTGTCGCGCACGGTGATGCGAGCGAAACGCTTTGACCAGAGTAGGGTCCGCACCTCCAGCAAGCCGCCGGTTTTCATTGCTTGAATGCCGTTGCGCACGAGATTGACCAGCAGTTGGTTGATTTGAATCGTATCGATCCACATTTTGGGCAAGCCCGGTGCGAGATTCATGCGTATTTCAACGCGTTTTTCCCGGGCCTCGTCGCGCAGCAAATTGCAAACTTCTGCGGCTTGTTGATTGAGATCGGCCAGTTGCAGTGAGGGTTTGGGCAGCTTGGAAAAATCCAAAACGTTCGCCAGAATTTTTTCCAGGCGTATCACTTCTTCCACGATTACGCTGGTAATGTTGCGGGCCGACTCATGATCATGCAACTGGCGATTGAGCGAACGGGCAAATCCAACGGGCAAATCCGCCAATCGTAACTAACGGATTGCGGATTTCGTGCGCGACATGCGCCGCCATGTTGCCAATTGTCGCCAGGCGCTCGGCATGCACCAGGCGATCGTGCGTTGTCTGTAATTGTTCATAAGCGTGTTCGAGCTTGCGCTTTTCCAACTCCAGCCGGCGATAGGCATCAGCTTTTTCGAGCGCTTGCGCGGCTTGACTGGCAAACAATTCCAGCAGGGAAATCAAATCTGAGGCAACGGTCTGCGTGCTGAAGCGATTGTCCGCCACAATCACGCCCTTGAGGCGGTCTTTTGCAATCAGCGGTACAGCGACAAAATCCTCGAGCTGCAATGCGCGAAAGACTTTTTTGCAACTCGGATGATCGAGCCGGTTCGGCAGC
>QEVD01000203.1 GCA_003576975.1 Candidatus Zhuqueibacterota bacterium | reverse complement strand
TCTTGCGGAAGGGTTGGCCGCGTGGGCGCGTGACTTACGGAAGAATTATCATGCCGCGTTTTTCAATCCCCAAACCGGATGGCTCGCCGGTTGGCGCTGTGCCGAAAATAAGCTGCACGATTATGCTTTTCTCTTTGTCAATGGCGCAGCCGTGAGTTGCGGCTTGTTGGATTATGATGAAGCGCGTGACATCATCACCCGGCTGTGGCAGGAAACCAAGAGAGTTGGCATGCCCGATCCGCTGCTCGGCTTGCCGGGAAATCTTTGGCACATTCCCGATGCTGATCTTGCCGATATTATGCAAGGTTATCCGCTGGGCTATTATCAAAACGGCGGCCGCACGCATGCGCAGACGCGGCATTTCGTCAATGCGCTTTATTGGGTTGGAATGAAAGATGAAGCTGATGAGCTGCTGTCTCGCCTGTGTGAAGGCCTGGCGCGCGGCCTCGTGTTTGGCGGCAACAAGAGCGGCGTGGATTGGCGATTTTGGGATGATCGCCCCTGCGGTTATGAAGGTTTGTTGACCGATCAATTCGGTGTGCTGGCAACGGCTTTGGAACGATTTGGTGAGTTCTGAAGAAAAACATCAGCCGCAATACTAAACCTGAACAAGCCCGAACCAAGTTTTGCCTTCAAATCACGAAGACCCAGGCTTCTTTCTTGGCGCCATCGTGCTTTGGTGGGGAGAAAATTTTTTTGCAATGAGTCAACTTCAAAGAGACTACGCCAGTTTTCAAGCAAGCCGAAAACCGAAGCCCTGACGGGCAGCACACAGAAACTTCCGGCAGAATCATTGAACGACAGAATCATTCTGCCAAAAAATTATTCTGTCAGAGCTTTTGGAATTTTATTCTGACTTTTATCCTCTCATTCGCCTATGCGTCGAATCCACAAGAGTAAGTTCGCATTGTTCGCTATTGCCCTTTGCGCTGTTGCTGCGCCAGGCCAGGATCGAAAAGTCGATTTCAGTTTTTCGCCTGCGCGGTATTACTCTGCGATCGGTTTGCCCTACGACTGGGTGAAAACCATGGTCACCACGCGCGGCGGTTTGGGTTATGATTTCGGCCCCGGCGGCCCGTATTCCGTGCCCTTGACGGAAATTAGTTTCGGTGTGAAAGATACTTTGCTGCCGGTCACGCGGCAATATTTCGAAGATGCGGCCGTGCCGATTGCCATCACTGAGTTTGGGGATCGTCGTCTGCGCATGCGGCAACAGGCTTTCGCGCTGGTTCCGGAGCAGCCTTATCAACCTGCCAGCGATTACGATGATGGCACCGTGCGGCGGTTGCATGGCATTGCCGGCGGAGTTGCCTGGGCCTCGCCGATCGTGCCGGCTGATCCTGCTTTCCGCAATGTGGCGTGGGGCACCATTCGTCCGGTGCAATATCGTGTGCGTGTGGACCAAGGCGCGAAGAAACAGGTTGCGGTGGGAATTTGCGAAGGTGGAAAAAACAAAGGCGCGCGTTTGATGGAACTGCACGTCGAAGGCGCTGAACCGCGCACGATTGATCCGGTGCAGGATGATCAAAAGAATCTGCCTTATGTTTTTTTGTTTGAGGGTCACGATGCAAACGGCGACGGCGAGTTGTCGATTGAAGTGCATGCCTCTCCGAAAAGCCCGGATCCCAATGTTTATCTGAACGCATTTTGGATCTTCTCTGAACAAACCAAAATCACAACCGAAGCGATTCTTCGCGGCCAACTTTCTGCGCAAGCCGAAGTTTATTTCGATTGCGGCCGCGAGATGGAATGGCAAGCCGCAACGCCCCGGCTGGATGCTCTGCTTGCCGATTTCAGCGGCAATGAAATTCATCCCATCATCACCGTGAACACGCCGCGCGAGCTGGCATATGATTCAACTACCGGCATTCTCTTTACCGATGGACTTCCCTATTTGCTTTCGCGCCCGGCGCCAATTGCGGCAACGCGCAATGACAAACAATGGATTTTGGAGCTTCCCGCGGGAACGCAGCATGCCGAATTGATCGTCTTGCACGGCCGCAAGCAACGCGATCAAGTTCGCGCCGTTCCGGACTTGCTGCGCTCGCGACAGCGTGCACAATCGTGGTGGAGATCAGCCTCATCCATTCCTTTTGGGAAAATCGTTCTGCCGGATAGCGGCTTGCAATATGTGTACGATGCCAACCTCCGCAACATGTATCAAATTGCCGATGTCGTCGCCGGAGTGCCGCAATTTCAACCCGGCCCCAGCGTGTATCGCGGCCTGTTTTTGTATGATATTCTGTTTATGGGAGAGCCGCTCGCGATCCTGGGCGATACGGCCACTGCACGGCGCTTTATCGAAGTCGCATCGCCCTTTCAACAAGCCAGCGGCCAGATTCGCGTGATGCAACCGCATGCGCAACTCTCGGAGACGGCGCTGTTCATTTACACCGCCTGCTGGTATGCGGAATTCACCAACAACAAAGCCTGGCTCGGCCGCCATTTTGGCGCGATTCAAAAGGGCGTGCACTGGCTGCAACAAACCAGAGCACAAACTCTCAGCGATCCCGCAGCGCCGAATTACGGATTGATGACTGCGGGTTTTCTGGATGGCGGCATCGCGGGCATGATCTCGGACTACAGCAGTGTGGTGTTTGCTATTACCGCGCTCGAAGAAGCGATCGCGGCGGCGAAATGGCTCGATAAACAAACAGAAGCAGAGCAGTGGCAACACTTGCATGATGAGTTCATGGCTTCGTTCCGCCGCGCCGCCCGCCGCGATCTGCGCCGCGACAAGTTTGGGAATTTGTATTTGCCGATCACGGTCGCCGACACGTCCACCGTCACGCCGCCGCAGCGCGGGCAGTGGGGATTTTTGGTGCCCTTGCGCTACGGTCAATTTTTTCAGGAAGAAGATGCTTTCATCGATACGCTTGTCGCCGGCAATCTTGCCATGTTGCAGCACACGCTTAAAGAAGGGTTGGTGGTGGATACCGGCTGGCTCAAGAACGGTGTTTGGTCGTGGTTTGGCAACATGCACGCTTTGACCTGGCTCTGGCGGCGCGATTACGACAAAGCCTATGACATGATGTACGCCACTGCGAATCATGCCAATCCTTTTGGAACCTGGGTGGAAGAGCAGCATACGCGTGACGCCGGAACCGGCACCAGCGGCGACATCTCCAACGGCGAGGCCAGCGCGTATTTTGTGAATCTCGCTCTGCATCTGGTCATGTATGAAAGAGATGATCACGTCGAGTTGCTGGCTGGTGTTCCGCAAGAGTGGTACAAGCCTGGCGCAAAGATCGCCATGAACGACGTGTTATCGAAATTCGGAATAGTCTCGTTGCAGTTGGAGATTTCGCCGGATGGAAAATCCGGTTCCATCAATATTGCTTCGCAACCTAGCGGACATGCGAAGGGCAATTTGATTTTGTTTCTTGCTGGATTAAAGCAGCAAAAGTATCTTGATACACATAGAAAGAATCTGCCCGAGACTCTCATGATTGAATGGGGAAAGAATTTCAAACTCGACTTTATCAAATGAATACGCTGCAAGAATTCACGCAAAAGCTCGGTATGGCACTGCTGATTTTGACCATTTTGTACAGCACGACTATTTTCGGCCAGCAGTCCGTCGTTGACTTCCGCTACAGCCCGGCAAATTATCTGGCTGCTCTTTGCTTCCCTGATGATTGGCAAAAGAGCTTGATCAACGAAAAAGGAGAGCTGGCTTATGATTTCGGTCCGGGGCCTTATGTGAAGCCGCTCACCACCATCGGCATTCGCCTGAAAGAAAAGAATCCGAAGTTGGTGAAGCAGTATTTTGAGAATCCTCGCATTCCCATTGCGGTGACAGAGTGGGCCGGGGATGGCCTCACCATTCGGCAGGAGGCTTTTGCGCTTCTGCCGAATCCGCGCGTTGCTGCCACGCCTGTTTCTTCCGCGCGTGTAAAAAGATTGAATGGCTTGAATGGCGCCGTGGGATGGGCCGCGCCCGAAGGCGTTGCCGATCCCGCTTTTCGCAATGCCGCGTGGGGCGTGAATCGCCCGATTCGCTATCGCGTGCAAATTCAACCGGGAAGCAGGAAACGCGTTGCGCTCGGCATTTGTGAGCCTTACAAGCCCAAAGCCGGCATGCGCATTCTGGAATTGCGCGTAGAAGGCGCAGCTTTTCAAACGGTCGATCCCATGGCTGAGGGACGCAGAAATCTCCCGCAGGTATTTTTATTTGAAGCACACGATGAAAACGCCGACGGTGAACTTGCGATAGAAGTGCATGCGGCGCTTACCAGTCCCGATCCCAATGTTTTTCTCAATGCCTTTTGGATTTTTTCTGCAGACGCGGCGGTTTCTACCGAGCAAATTGTGAGCGGCGAGCTTTCCGCGCAAGCGGAAGTGTATTATCCCTGTGGCCTGGAAAATGAATCACAAGCGCCCACCAAGAGAATCGATGCCTTGCGCGCGACAATTGCCGGGGAGGGTGTGACGCCGGTCATCAAGATCCAATCCTCGCGCATTTTTGATTTTGATAAGAGCACGGGTATACTCAGTTGGAATGACAAGCCGTATTTGCTTTCCTCTCCGCGCGCGATTTCGGCGAATTTCAACAACGGCGAGTGGCTGCTCGAACTTCCTGCTGGCGCCCGCCAGGTTGAAGTGATCGTTTGGCACGGCAATGCCGCAACCAGCAGCCACGCGCGCATGCCGGATTTGCAGGCGGAACGGCAACGTGTGATAGATTTTTGGGAACAGGAAGCACACGTGCCGCAGGGGCGAATTCACATTCCCGATAACGGCATACAATATTTGCTCGAAGCCAGTGCGCGCAACATGTATCAAATCCGCGAGGCTGTGGATGGCCGTTTGCAGTTTCAACCCGGGCCGAGTGTCTATCGCGGCATGTGGATACATGACATGGTCTATGCTGTCGAAGCCGCCGCGTTTTTGGGCGATCTTTCCGGCGCGCGTACAGTTTTGGAAAACGTGTTGCGTTTGCAGCAGCCGGATGGTCAGATTCGCGTGATGGCGCCCCATGTCATGTATCGCGAGACACCGCTGTTGGTTTACTTGATATGCCGCTATGCGCGCCTGGCAAATGATCCTGCGTGGCTCAAGGCACGCTGGCAGAACGTCACGCGCGGACTGGCCTGGATTGAAGCTGCGCGCCGCCAAACCCTGGCAGATTCAAACGCTTCTTTTTATGGATTGATGCCGCCGAGTTTTACCGATGGCGGCATTCCTGGCGTCAATGCCGAATACAGCGGCGTATATTGGTCGTTGATTGCGTTGCACCAGGCGCGAGAGGCTGCGCATTGGCTGGGACACGCCAATGAAGCACAGCAATGGCAATCGTTATTCAATGAGTTCATGACTTCTTTTCAGCGCGCGTATGAACGCGACAAACGCCAGGATGCACACGGTCACTGGTACTTGCCGATGCGCGTGGCCGATACTTCCAAAACAGAATCACCACAGCGCGGCCAATGGGCGCCATTGGAAGCCATGTTTCGCGGCGGTTTTCTTGATGCAAAAAATGAGTTGGTTATCGGCACCCTCGCCGTTCTCGATGACAGCTTGAGGCAAGGGCTTGCGGTGAACACCGGCTGGCTCATGAATGGCGTGTGGCCGTTCTTTGATGCGCAGCGCGGCATCACGCATCTTTGGTGCGGCAATCGCGAGCAAGCGGTTGCGGCATTGTATGCCATCGCTAATCATGCTTCGCCGCTGGGAACGTGGGTGGAAGAGCAACATCCACAAGACATCGGCAATCGCACCACCGGCGATGCCGCCAATGCCACTGCCAGCGCTTTTTATGTCGTGTTCCTGCGCCGCATGCTGGTGTTGGAGCAAGGCGATCAACTCTCATTGCTGGCCGGTGTGCCGGCAACATGGCTGGCGCCCAATGCAAAAATCGAACTCAATGAGGCGCCCACAGAATTCGGCCCGCTCTCGTTGCGCGTGCAGGTTGCGAAAGATGGGCGCACAGCAACAATTTTTATTTCGCCGCTTGCTGGCGAAAAATCTCATAACAAAATGCTTCTCCATCTGCAAGCATTCCGGCAGCAGGGTTTTGTGATGGAAGATGGCAAAGCCTTGCCGGATTACCTGCAACTCGATCCCAATCAAGAAACCAAAATCGAGTTTACCAAGAACAACAGATAGTACAGGACAAACACATGCCCCACGATCAACTCGAAACGCGCTGGCGCACGCTGGATGAACAGGTTAAATCCTGGTGGGACGCCGACATTCGGCGGGCCCGCGAGCCGGAGCTGCGCGATCCCGCGTTGAATCAGATTTGGTATGTTGATGAAGAACATCGCCAGCGTGAGCAGCAGGAAGGCGAGGAAGAAGTGCCCACATTGTTGTATCTGCCATTTCCGTTCGTCTCCCCCGGCGGCAGCGGCGCCGCATTTCCGGAAATGTATTGCTGGGATACGTATTTCATCAATCTCGGCCTGGCTGCGCACGGACGGTTTGAGATCATTCGCCATCACATTCTCAATCAACTTTTCATCATCGAGCGTTACGGCTATTTACTCACCGGCAATCGGGTTTATTATTTGAGCCGCTCGCAGACGCCGCTGCATGCCTTGAGTGTGAAGCGGTATTATGAACATCACCGCGACCGCGATTTGCTGGCACGCGCGTATCCGGTTATGAAACGGGAGTATTACGAGTATTGGTGTGCGCCGCATCATCAAACGCCCATCGGATTGACCACCAATCGTGATCTTTCTGATCCGGCGTTGGGCAGCGATCATCTCGAACAATTCGGCTTGAGCGCCACGCGTTTGCGGCCGGAGCTGGCCGCAGAGGCTGAAGTAACCGATTTCACTGCGATCTTTGCAGGCAATATCCGCCAGTGTGTGCCGCTGCAAACCAATTGTGCCTTGGTGCGCCATGCCAACACTCTGGCCTGGATGGCCGCTGAAATCGGCTGGCAGGAGGAGTCGCGCACGTGGCAGGCGGAAGCCGAACGCCGCGCCGAGCTGATTCGCGCGCATTGTTGGGACGAAGGTCAAGGCTTCTTTTTCGAATATCAATTCGAACAGCAAAAGCAATTGCCCTTCTGGTCGTTGGCGGCGTATTGGACCATGTGGGCGGGCGTGGCAACGCCGGCGCAAGCAGAACAACTCGTGCAACATCTGGCGCGCTTCGAACACGAGCACGGCTTAACGCAAACTGATCAACCATATGCCAGTCCGCATCCGGAGTTCAATGCCTTGCAATTCAATTATCCCAACGGCTGGCCGCCGTTTCAAATCATGGTGATTGATGCTTTGGAAGCATATGGCTATATTGAAATCGCGCAGCGCCTGGCGCGCAAGTTTCTCCGGCTGCAGCTCGATTGGTTTGATCGTACCGGCGTGCTTTGGGAAAAGTATAATGTCGTCGCCGGTAATCTTGAATGCCCGCGCGAGCGCTATCCCGTGGTGCCCCTGCATGGCTGGTCTTCCACGGCGGTGGCGTATTTGGGAAGAAAGTTGTTTAAAACAATGTGAGTATAAATATGGAAAAGAGTAGATCACCGATGACGCCGCGCCAGCGCATTCTCACCGCGATGCGCCGGCAAATGCCGGATCATGTGCCGGTCATGCCCGATATTTCCAATATGATTCCTTGCCGGCTACTGGGCAAACCGTTTTGGCAGATTTATTTGCATGAAGATCCCCCACTGGATGAAGCCTATCTCAACGCGGTAAAGTATCTCGGTATTGATGGCTGGTACATCTACGATAATCTGACCATGTATGAAGTTCCGAAGTGGCATGAGCGCATGCTCGCCTCTTCTGATGAAGAATTGCAGGTTGAGCGCTGGCTCGACACGCCGTTTGGCCGCCTGGAAGAAGTTGTTTGCTATCCGGTCGCAGATCCGCCGTGGCACATGAGCGCAATGATCAAGGACATTGCCCAAGATCTTCCAAAACTGAAATGGTACATGACGCAGCGGCCGCTGGAGAATCCCTGCAAAAATCGCGTGAAGATCGGCGAGCAGGGCATCTATGGCCTGGGCTTCGAGACGTTCATGGGTTTTTGGGTGTGGGTGCGCGAGGGCGGCTCCATGCAAGCTCTGCGCGATTTCTATGAACAGCCGGAGATGATGCAACAGGTGCTGGAATTCTATCTGGTTTTTGTGGATGAAACCTTGCGCCGCGTTTTGCCCGAGCGTCCCGATGAGATATTAATCAACGGTTCGGCGTCATCGTTAAGCCTAAGCTCGCCGGCCATTTACCGGCAATTTGATCTGCCCATCATTCAACGCATCTCTTCGCTTTGCAAAGAGGCCGGCGTCATTTGCCATCAGCACACCTGCGGCCGCTCGCGGCTGGTGGTTGAAATCAACTACAACGAAACCGAAGTCAATGTCATGGAACCGTTGGAGCGCCCGCCGGGCGGAGATGTCGATCTCGCCGAAGTGAAACAGCGCTTCGGAGACAAGTTTTGCCTGAAAGGCAATGTCAATACCTTTGAAACGATGCTCAATGGCACAGTCGCAGATGTCACTCGTGAAGCCAAAGCCTGCATCGACGCTGCTGCGGCAGGCGGCGGATTCATTCTCGCGACGGGCGATCAATGCGGCCGCGACACGCCCGCGCGACACGCCCGATGATAATATTTTTGCATTGGTGGAAGTGGCGAAAACCTACGGGCGGTATGCTGCTTAAATGGGCATATCATCTCTGTCAAACTTGTTGGGAGTCTTATGATGAACGCTGCAACTGAACTAAAAGCAATAGCTGATTTGCTGCAGCAGGGTAATACTGCTGCCGTGAAGGATCTTCTGCAGAGACTTCTTGATAATGGCGTCACACCGCAGACGATTTTGAATGAAGGCTTGATTGCCGGCATGTCGGTGGTCGGAGAGAAAATGCGTTGTGGTGAAATGTATCTCCCTGAAGTGTTGCAATGCGCCAGCGTCATGAAAACCGCAATGGAAGTTCTCAAGCCGCATTTGGTTGATAGCGGCGTGCAGCCTGTGGCGCGCGTTGTGCTCGGCACCGTAAAAGGCGACATGCACGACATCGGCAAGAATCTTGTCGGAATCATGTTGCGCGGCGCCGGATACGAAGTGATCGACATCGGCATCAACATGCCGCCGGAACAATTTATCAACGCGATTGCGCAACATCAGCCACAGATTGTGGGCATGTCCGCCATGCTGACCACCACGATGTTGCATATGAAAAAGACCATCGAGGCGATCGCTGCTGCGCAGCAACGCGAACAGGTGAAGATCATTGTGGGCGGCGCGCCAGTCTCGCGCGGCTTCGCTGAAGAAATCGGCGCTGACGGTTATGCCAAAGATGCCGTGACAGCCGTTGAAGAAGTGCAAGCCTTGCTGGCGCCTGCGGCGTAGGAGGAAGCACATGACCTCACGCGAACGAGTGCTTGCCGTGCTCGCCGGCGAAAAACCGGATCGAGTTCCATTCAATGTTTTTGCGGGTTGGAATCCCGAGGTGCGCCGCAAAGTCGAGGCGCGCTATGGCAGCATTGAGTCTTTCAATGAACGGCATCGCATTGACATTGTCACCGGCGTTCTACCGCGCTTTCCCTTTGGCGGCGCTGAAAATCATGCGCGCATTCTGGATTTGGATCAATATCTCGAGTTGGAGCCGGATGCACCCGATTCTCCCGGCATACTCACAACGCCCTGCGATGAAGTTCTTTCTGTAACCGTGGCGCAAGCGCTGAAATCTCACGAGTCCGATAAAGCCGTTTTCTGCCACGCTTGGGGTGTGTTTGAGCTGTCACAGTTTTTGTTCGAGAAGAACATGCTGCCCGGCACCGAGCAAGCCTTGCTGAATATGGCCATGGAGCCCGAGAAGACGAAGCGCATGTTTTTCAAACTCGCGGCCTGGACCGCGGATTGTGTGGAGACAGCGGTGAAGGCGGGTGTTGATGCCATCGAGCTTTCCGATGATTGGGGCCAGCAAAA
>QEVD01000202.1 GCA_003576975.1 Candidatus Zhuqueibacterota bacterium | reverse complement strand
GGTGGCTTGCGAAATGGCGAGCCAGAGAAGCGCTGCGATTGAAAAACTCTTTCGGGAATCCAACTTTGCGAGTGTCGAGATCATGCCGGATTATGCCGGCTGGCCCCGGCATCTCACTGCACAAAAAAGCTGAGGAGGTTCTGGTGATCAACAGCAACATTTTTCGGGAATATGATATTCGCGGCATTGCGGAGACGGAATTGACCGATGAGAACGTTGCGCTCATCGGCAAAGCATTCGCGACCTGGATGTTGGCGCAAGGCCGGAAACGGCTCGTGATCGGGCGCGATTTGCGGCTCTCCTCCAACCGCCTGCGCGATGCGATGGTGAATGCGATGCTGGGCTGCGGCGTTGACCTCATCGATATCGGCGTGGTGCCGACGCCAACGCAATATTTCGGCATCATTCATTTCGAGGCCGAGGGCGGCGTGATGATCACCGGCAGCCACAATCCGCGCGAATACAACGGCTTCAAAATGTCGAAAGGCCTGCGGGCGGACGACGGCCACCTCAGCGTGGGCGCGGTTTATGGCCAGGATATTCAGGAGTTTTATCAAATCATCCGCTCGAATCAGTTCGCCACCGGCAAGGGTAAAATCGAAATCGTGAATATTACTCCCGAATACATTTCCGCCGTCAAGCAGCGCGTCAAGATTCACAAAAAACTCAAGATCGTCGTTGATCCCGGCAATGGCTGTGGCGCATTGTTCGCGCCTGATTTGTGGGAAGAGATGGGTTGTGAAGTCGTGCGCCTCTATGCCGAGCCGGACGGCAATTTCCCCAATCATTTGCCTGATCCGACGGTGATGAAATACATCAAAGATCTGCGCGAGAAAGTCCTGGCCGAGAAAGCGGATTTGGGCATCGGTTATGACGGCGACGCCGATCGCATGGGAATCATCGACAATCTTGGCCGCCCGATTTTCGCGGACAAACTTTTGGCGCTGTTCGCGCGCGACACCTTGACGCGCTATCCGGGCGCAACAATTGTGTTTGATGTGAAATGCAGCCAGGCCCTGCCGGAGATGATCGAGAAAGCCGGCGGCAAACCCTTGATGTGGAAAACCGGCCATTCCCTGCTGAAAGCGAAAATGAAGGAAGAGCATTCTCCGCTTGCGGGCGAGATGAGCGGGCATATTTTCTTCAGCGACGGCTACTTCGGTTTTGACGACGCCATTTTTGGCAGCGGCCGCTTGATGCAAATTCTCACACAAACCGGCAAAACCATGGCGCAACTGCACGATGAGGTGCCGGCATTCGTTTCCACTCCCGAGATTCGCATCGATGCGACGGACGAAGACAAGTTCAACGTCGTCGCCGATCTCGTCGCCTATTTCAAGAAAAGTTATCAAGTCATTGACATTGACGGCGCGCGCGTGCTGTTCGGCGACGGCTGGGGCCTGGTGCGCGCTTCGAACACGCAGCCGGTGCTGGTGATTCGCTTCGAGGCGAAGACACAAGAACGCTTGCACCAAATCGCAGAGATTTTCAAAAAGAAGCTGCGTGAATATCCGTCGGTTAAATTCACGGATGAGGATTTTGAAGTGGCGTAGCAAGGGGCTACTCGATGGAATTTGAATGGGATCCGAGCAAGGCAAGCCAGAATCTACGGAAGCATAAAATATCCTTTGGCGAGGCCGCGACCGTGTTTCGCGACCGATTGAGTATTGCAATTGATGACCCTGATCATTCAATTCGAGAAGAACGTTTTATTATTATCGGAGTCTCGGAACGGCAGAGGCTGTTGATGGTAGCCTATACCGAGCGCGGTAAGAGAATTCGCATCATCAGCGCTCGGCGGTTAAACCCGACGGAGAGAAGAGCCTATGAAAAGGAAATCAAAAACCGATTTGAACGATGAACTGCGTCCGCACTATGATTTGCGCCACCTATTGCCTGGCGGTGTGCAAGGCAAATATGCGGAACGTTATCGCGCGGGCACCAATCTCGTACTTTTGGAGCCGGATATTGCAAAGGCTTTTTCGAGTGACGAGGAGGTAAATGAAGCCCTGCGTTTGGTGTTGCAGATGACCCGAATTCGCCTCGACAAAAAGCGGCGCTTGCAGAAACAAAAAGCCTGAGTCAAGTGCATGCAACTTAAAAAGTATGACGGCCGCGCCGAGGAAGAGATTCCATGCATTGAAAGTACCAGGATTAAACCAATCAAACGGCGGTCTTCATAGTCCCGTCCGGTTTCCTGAAAAAATAGTTCGATTTGACTTCCAAAGGAGTTCCCGTGTCTCAACTCATGATCAGCATCTCCGGCATACGCGGGGTGGTTGGTGAAGGATTGACCCCTGAAGTTGCATTGACGTTTGCGCAGGCATTCGGCACATATTGCAAAACCGGCAAAGTCGTGCTCGGCCGCGATTCGCGCGTGTCCGGGCCGATGCTGCACGGCGCTGTCACCGCCGGTTTGCTTGCCACTGGCTGTGACGTTATCGACCTCGGCATCGCCTCGACTCCCACGACGCAATTAGCTACCGAAAAACAACATGCGGCCGGCGGCATCATTCTCACCGCGAGCCACAATCCCGTGATGTGGAACGGCATGAAACTGCTGGCGCATGACGGCCTGTTTCTCGACGGCGAAGAAGGCGCAAAGGTAAATGCTATTCGCGCGAGCCGCGCTTTTGCGCTGAAAACGTGGGATCAACTCGGCGCGCTGAGAGCATATAACAACGCGGTTTCAGATCATCTGCAAGCGGTGTTAAGCCTGCCTTATTTGAATGTCGAACAAATTCGCCGACGTAGATTCAAAGTCGTGGCGGATTGTGTGAATGGCGCGGGCGGCGTAATTGTCCCGCAATTGCTTGACAGCCTCGGCTGTGATGTCACCTATCTTAATCTTGAGCCGCACGGGCGGTTTCCGCGCAATCCTGAGCCGACGCCTGAGAACTTAACCGAGCTGGGCCGCGCCGTGCAGGAACACCGCGCCGATATTGGCCTTGCGGTCGATCCGGATGCCGATCGCCTGGCGCTGGTTTCAGAAAAGGGCAAGCCGCTTGGGGAAGAATATACGCTAGCCCTTGCCGTGGATTTTTTCCTGCGCCGCAAGAAAGGCAAAGTTGCGGTGAATGTTTCAACCTCGCGCGTCATCGATGATCTTGCTGAAAAGCACGGCTGCACCGTCGAACGTACCAAAGTCGGCGAGATCAATGTTGCCAAGCGCATGCGCGAGATCGGCGCGGTGATCGGCGGCGAAGGCAACGGCGGCGTCATCTCGCCGGAGGTTCATCTCGGCAGGGATTCGCTGGTGGGCATCGCATTCATCCTGCAACATCTCGCGGAGTTTCAAGGCCCGTTGAGTGAGTTGCATCACGCGCTGCCGCAATATGTGATGTGCCGCAAAAAGCTCGAGCTTGACTGCCGCAATATGTGATGTGCCGCAAAAAGCTCGAGCTTGATGATCAACAGAAAGCGAAGGCAGTTTTGCAGAAGCTCCAGGACGTCTATGCCCATGAAGAGCTTGATCTGCTCGACGGCGTCAAAATTCTGCGCGAGCGTTCCTGGGTGCAAGTGCGCGCTTCGAATACCGAGCCGATTTTGCGCGTCATGTCGGAAGCGCCGACGGCAGAGGTGGCGGAGCAACTGTGCATAGAGCTTATAAAAGCCGTACAAGCCCGATAGTTTTATTTTGAGGAGAAGCTCAAACGAGCATAGTATGAAAGACCTCATCGATCGCACACTGGAAGTGCTGGCGCAGCAGCCCTCGCGCCAATTCAAAGCCAAGGAGCTGGCCCGCCTGCTGCACGTGCCGCCGGCAAAGTATGCCGAGTATCGCAGTTTGCTCAGATCGCTGGCGCAGCAAGGCTTGCTGGCAAAATTACGGCGCAATCATTTCGGCCATGCGCGCCAAACCTCGACGGTGACCGGCAAGCTGCATGTGAAAACGCAGGGTTATGGTTTTCTCATCGTCGGTGAAGATCAGGAAGATGTTTTCATTTCGCAAAAAAACATGCGCACCGCGCTCAACGGCGATTTGGTGAAAGTCGAGTTGTTTGCGCGTCCTACCGGCCGTCGGGCCGAGGGCCGGGTGGTGGAAATTCTCCAGCGCAGCCGCAGCAATATTGTTGGCACATTGCGCCACGGCAAGCATTTCTACTTTGTAAAGCCGGACGACATCAAGCTGCTGCGCGACATCTACATTCCCGAAGAAAACCTCAATGGCGCGAAAGCCGGACAAAAGGTTGCTGTCACCATTGAATCCTGGGAGGATGAGCTGCAAAATCCGGAAGGGCGCGTGGTGAAAGTACTCGGCTTCCCCGGCGAGCCGGGCGTGGATGTGCTTTCGGTGGCGTACGCCTTTGATTTGCCCGCAGCCTTTCCACCTGAGGTCGAACACGAGGCTGAGCAACTGGCGATGGAGATCACGCCGGAGTTGTTGGCGCAGCGGCTTGATCTGCGTGATCGCTTGACCTTTACAATCGATCCGGAAGACGCCAAAGATTTTGATGATGCCATTAGTATGCGCGAATTGGAAAACGGCAACATTGAATTGGGCGTGCACATTGCCGATGTGAGCCATTTTGTGCAGGAAAAATCTGCACTCGATCAAGAAGCGCTGGCGCGCAGCACCTCGATCTATCTCGTCGATCGCGTGGTGCCGATGCTGCCCGAGCGTCTCAGCAACGATTTGTGCAGCTTGAAACCGGATACCGATCGTTTCACGTATTCCTGCATGATGGAAATCTCGCCGCGCGGCAAAGTGGTAAATTATCAAATCGCTGAAACAATAATCCATAGCAAAAAACGCTTGAATTACGAGCAGGCGCAACGTATTATCGACGGCAAGGAGTCAGCAACGCCGGAAATCGATGAGACGCTGCGCAAATTGAATCGCCTCGCAAAAACCTTGACCAAACAGCGTCTGCGCAACGGCAGCCTGGATTTCGACACGCCCGAGGTCAAAGTCATTCTGGATGAAACGGGCGCGCCCATCGAAATCCGGCGCAAGGAACGGCAGGAATCAAATCGCCTGATCGAAGAGTTCATGTTGTTGGCGAATCAGACGGTGGCCAAGCATATCGATGTGACGCTGAAGAAGCAGTATCGCAAGAAACCGCCGTTTATTTATCGTATTCACGAAGCGCCGGATCCGCTCAAAATGAAGGATTTTGCGCTGTTTGTGAAGGCGCTGGGCTTAAAATTCGATCACCAGCAACAAGTCACCAGCAAGCTGCTCAGCGACTTTCTCAAACAGGTGTCCGGCTCGCCCGAAGCCGACATCATCGAAAACGTGATGTTACGTTCGCTGATGAAAGCGAAGTATGCGATTGCGAACAAAGGCCATTTTGGGCTGGCGTTTCATCACTATTCGCATTTCACTTCGCCCATTCGGCGCTATCCTGATCTGATTGCGCACCGCACCCTGAAGGAATACGCCAAGGGCTATCAGCCGGAACTGCACGAGTGGTACGAGCGTAAGCTTGATCGCGCCGCGCAAAAAGCCTCGGAGCGCGAGTTGGTGGCGCTGGAAGCCGAGCGCGCCTCGGTGAAGATGAAGCAAGTCGAGTTCATGTCGCGCTATCTCGGTGAAGAGTTTGATGGTTTGATTTCCGGCGTGGTGGCGTTCGGAATTTTCGTGGAAATCCCCGAGTTTCATATCGAGGGTTTGGTCCATATCAGCGATCTCGACGACGATTACTACCATTTTGAAGAAAAAGCCTATCGCTTGAAGGGACAAAACACCGGGCAGATTTACCGTCTCGGTGATGCTGTGCGGATCAAAGTCGTGAAAGTCGATGTGAGTGAGCGTATTCTTGATTTCATTCTGGTTGAAAAGCCTCATCCCCGCAAAGAGGAGCGCCGCAAGAAGAAAGAGCAAAAGAAAAGGAGAAAAAGATGACCTACACGGAAAACTATTTTGATGAGGAGGTTATGGCGGACACCGGCTATTTTGCGATAAAACCTAAAAACAACACCACAGCACAAACGGTGGAGACGGCAATGGCAAATCAACCTCTGTCTGACGGCAGCGAAGAATTCTTCGAGCAATTTACTCCGCAGGAAAAATCCCGGGAAATTTCGCAAAAAAATCTCCTGCTCGGGGTGGGAATTACCCTCGGCGTGATTGCCGGCGTCGGCATTGCTTTGTGGCTGTGGAAAGGCAAAAAGAAGCATTGGTGGCAACGCGTACTTGACGTCTAGAATCGACGCTTGGGCGCCGGCCGAATAGCGGCAACCGTCCGGGTTATTTTTTTCGCTGCCAAAAGATTCTCGCCAGAACAGTATCACGTTGCGCATGTAATTTTACCTCCGGCAGTTCTCTTCTGCAAAGCAGAGTTTGGGCAACGAGTAAAGTTTTCGCTAAGTGTGAACACGATTTAATCTTGATCAAAAACCTGACACACAAGATATCGTTTCGCGGACAATGCCACCCACGCTTTTGTTTTCTCGCCCTCTATTTAGTTGCATTGGCAAATAGAGCTTCACAACCCTCCTGCAAAGGAATCCCGGCATGAAAAATTTTTCATGGTTAACGGCTCATAGCATGGCGATGATGCTGTTTATGAATATTTGCGCGACGGCACAGACGAACGGGCTTTCGCGGCCGCGCCCTTACCCGGTTTTCGAGACGCCCGGATTTGCACGCGCCGTCAAAGCCGGTACACGCACACGCACTGGCCAGCCCGGCGCGAAGTATTGGCAACAATATGCCAGGTATCATATCGAAGCCGGACTTGATCCCCTCACCCAAAAAGTGGATGGCAAAGAAACGATTCGCTACTTCAACCATTCCCCCGACACGTTATACTATCTTGCGGTTTATTTGCGTCAGAATGTTTTCAAGCCTGATGCTGTGCGCAACACCAGACTTCCGCTTACGGACGGCATGCAGATCAAGCATGTCGCTGTGAACGGCGCAGCGCTGACTGAGACAAAACGTAATAATTTTGAGGCCGGGTTTACCATCGAAGGCACGATTGCCTGGTTGCGTTTGCCGCAGAAGCTGATGCCGAAAGACAGTCTTGTCATTGCGTTCGAATGGTCGTACACGCCGCCGCTTGCGCCCGGCGATGGCCGCCAGGGCCAGGACGGCGAAGTATTTTTTATGGGATATTGGTATCCGCAGCTTGCGGTGTATGATGATGTTTCCGGTTGGGTGACGGATCCGTACTTATCGATGTCCGAATTTTATATGGGCTACGCGGATTATGACGTTCGCCTCACCGCGCCGCAAAATTGGCTTGTGGCCGCGACCGGTACGCTGCAAAATCCAAATGACATTCTCTCGCCTGCGGCGCAAGCACGCCTTGCCGAAGCATTGCGCGCAGATAAAGTCGTGGCTGTCGTGACAGAGAAAGATCGCGAGCAGGCGTTTCGCCTCTCTGGGAATGCTGTGAATACCTGGCATTACCGCGCCACAAACATTCGTGATTTTGCCTGGGCTTCCAGTAATCGCTATTTGTGGGATGCTACGCGTGCGCTCGTCGGACCGTCGGAAAAGCAAAAAGTGGTGGCGATTCACAATTTCTATCGCGCCAAGCCCGAGGCAAGCGCGTGGGTTCATGGCGCGCGCTACAATCGCATGGCCACGGAGTTTTTATCGCGTTTTTTGTGGCCTTATCCTTATCCCCAGATGACATCGGTGGAGGGTATTCTCGACGGCGGTGGCATGGAATATCCCATGATGACAGTCATTCAAAGCTACAAAGACACCTTGCGTTTGGCGGGTAATCTCATGCACGAGATTGGCCACATGTGGTTTCCGATGAATGTAGGTTCGGATGAAAATCGTTATCCCTGGCAGGATGAAGGTTTGACGCAATTCAACAGCGCGGTGGGTGTTAGAGAATTGTTTGGTTACGATCGCGGTGTGTCGGGGCGCGAAACGTATTTGTATACCGCCCGGCGCGGACGCGAAGTCGAGCTGATGCGACACGGCAATTTCTTCCCCGCGCAAGATGTCTACTATGCTTTGCCGTACAATAAAACTTCGAATATTCTGTTCGCCTTGCGCGCGGTTCTTGGTGAGGAGGTGTTTATGCGGGCCTATCGCGAGTATGGCCAGCGTTGGCGCAATAAACATCCCCAGCCCCATGATTTCTTCAACACGTTCAACGAGGTGGCCGGACGCGATCTTTCATGGTTTTGGCGCACCTGGTTCTATGAAACCTGGACGCTCGACCAGGCGATTGCCTCGGTGCAAATCGTCGGGGATTCTGTTGAAATTCTCGTGGAAGATCGCGGGCTGGCGCCCATGCCCGTGCAACTCACGATCACGCGCGAAGGCGGTCAAACGGAAGCGCGCGAGATTCCCGTGGAGATATGGCTGGCGGGCGCGCAGCGCCATACGGTTCGCGTATCCCAAACTCCCGCGCTCACACGTATCGAGATTGATGCCGAGAATAATTTTCCGGATATTGATCGCACAAATCAAGTGTGGCAGAAATGACGGGGCATTGACAATCCCGCATTGGCATTCTGCAATAAAAAAGCCCGGCGCTAAAAAACGTTTAGCGCCGGGCTTTTTCATACTCTTTTGTGGTTATTCAGGTCCAGGTCAAATCCCCTGCTGCTCTTCGGATTCTGCCTCCAGCAAACGCTTCAATTCCGCAAAATGCCTTTTCGCTTTGTCGAATTGCTGCAAGCGGCGATAGCATCGCACCAGCAAGCGGTGCAGATTGATCACTTCGTCCGCATCGAGTTGATGAACAAGCTCATATGCTTTTTCGGCGTCGCGTACCGCCTGCCGCGGATCGGCATCGGCGAGTGTGGCCATGGCGAAATAACTTTTGCCGCGCCCCGACCAATTGATCGAGGAGGCTTGCATGAAATAGGTGTAAGCGAGCTTGCGATCGACGTCGATGTTATCATTTCCCAATCCCACACACATCGTGCCGTAATTGTCGTAATACAGCCGGCTCAATGAATCCGGCGGCGCGCCTTCCGGCCCCAGAGGAATGCTTTCAATCACGTTGAGCAGGCGTTCGGCGGCGTATTCCTTGCGATTGAGATGGGCGAATTCGATAAGCGCGAGCTTCCAACTGATTTCATGGCGTGCGCGCGCCGTGCGCAGCTTGGGCAGAAGATTCTCATAAATTTCGGCGGCTTCTGAAAATTCACTGCGGCCGGAAAGCGCCAGCGCGCTGTCCCGCATCGTCGACCCCACGATATATCCGCCATCCCAATCCATCCAGTTGAGATAGTCTTGCACCGTCCTGTGATTCTGCGGCGTATTTGCCAGCGTCAACGCACGCCGCAAAGAGGCATAGGTTTTCTCTTCGTGCAGCAATTTGATCGCGCTCAACGATTGATAAAAAACCGACAAGAACAACACATTTGAATCCAGCGCCGCAGCAACCGGTTGCGCCGGGTCAGCAATACGGCTGTCCTTCACCTCGGTCGAGGCCAGCAAGCGCTGCTCCGCGGCCTCGAAATTATCCAAAGCCTTTTGCCAAAGATGGCTCGCAAAATAATTGTGTGCGAGATTGTAATAATGCAAATACTCTCCCGGCTCCAACCTTACCAGAGTTTCCCAAATATTAACGGCCCGGCCGTAATCTTCACGATCTTTGAAACGATCGCCGAGCAGCTTGTAAACATAAGCCAGAAGCATGCGCGTTTGTGTGTTGAACGGGTTAAGCTCGAGCGCCTTGACCAGGGCCTTTTCCGCTTCTTGCAAATAGCCGATTGCCAGCGGCCGCGCCGTTTCCTGCTGCTGCTTGAGATATTGCTCGATGAACGGCACGCCTTTTTGCAGGTGTTGATAGCCTTCCAGCGTGGCTTGTTCTTCCGGCGAAATTTGCCGGGGGCTTTTCGCAGCCTGCTGCAAAATATCCCACACAGAATCCGCTTTGGTGAGCGTGACATTTGCGCTGCTGATCAGCGCGTCTGCCGCCCGCGCCTCCGGCAAGGGCACAAACAACTGCCGCGCCAATGAGTCCGCCTGGCTCGCGGTCAGCGGCTTCACGCCCGGAGGAATGCGAATCGCGCCGGGCTTTCTCGTTTGCGCTTGCGTTCCGCCCATGAGGGCCAGCAGCAAGATGGCGCAAACCGGAGCAAAGCAAAAAATCTTAGGAAGTAGATTTCGTCGCATCTTGGGCTCTCTCACTCTCTCCCCTTGTTGACATACACTGTGTCAGTCACGGTTTGCTCGATATAGATCACATCATAAACCGGCTTGTCGACATAAAGCGTGTCGGTGCGCGTGTAGAACACCAAATCATGCGCGAACTGTTTCCAATCCTTTGGCTCTTTTGCCATTTCCTGCAAATTTTCATATCCCCAAATTTTGAGCGCGGCGCTGCCTTCTTCGCCGTCAAAATCGAAATACAACTTCAAGCGCGGACCTTGATAAATGCTTTCAACCATGCGCACAATGCTGGCAAACATGGTCAGGGCGGTTTTAAGATTGGACGTGGCTTCGATTTTTCCGGTTTTCTTATTGCGCTCGCCGACCACATCAATGGCGCCACGGCGTTTCCAACTGCGCATCACGGCCAGTGCTGTGTCGGATTGGCTCAAGTTGATCAGCCGTTTTGATGGATAGATCTGCATAACATCCGTCTCATTGAAGCCATCACCGCGTATGTCAAAAATTTCGAGACTGTCGATGGTTTCGCTAATAAAGTATTGATCGGCAAAAAATCGAATGTCAACTGAGTCCTTAATTGTGGCGGCATCGACAGTTCGGAGGCCAACCCCAACTTCTAAAGCCTGTGCCGAAACACCATACTGCCAACTGGCGATAATAATTGTCAAATATGGTGCCCAGATAAAAATCGTTTTTTTTGTCCGCTCCATAAATTTCACCATTGCATAAGCTTGATATGTTCTACAATCCAATTGTGCGTTTCTCACCAAGATTGGTCGATGCAACGGAAGAACTGCTTGTCTTCAATTCAGTACTTGACAAAAGTATAGACGAAATATGGCTTAATTTGACGGCGTCTTTTGTGTGTGAAAACGTTGGGCACATTATATGTGAGAATTCGATCACATTGCGCGATACCGCATCAACTCATCTCCGCCCAACTTCGAGATTTATAATTTGTTCAATTGGCCAATTATTGACGTACCGCACGAACGAACCCATACATTTCGTTTTCATTTACATACCGACCGCGTCCGCCTACTTTGAAATCTACAAACCAAACGGATTTGTCTTCGGCCACTTCATCTGAAGTCCAAATCCATTGTTGTTCTTTATCAAAGAAATGACTCATAAACAACCCCTCATCGTTTTCTCTAGGCTCCAATAGAGACATCGCCTCTTCTAGGGTTGGCAAACGCCAATCGTCATATCCTGCGTGTTTCTTGGTGTTTAATTCATCGAGATACAAGAGAACTTCTTTCTTTGATCTAAAAGGTTTATTTGACCCACTCTGTTGCCACGTTAATCCCGAATTACGATCAGCAATAAGTTTAGACCCTTGAATTGTGATTTCTTCGAAATCATTCGCAAAACCAGAACCTTTTTTGTTGATTAGAATATCAAAGAAGTTGTTCTTAATAATCATCTCTTGGACGTCAAGAACCGATATAATTCGTGGTACAGCACGTAGTCGCTTTGGGGGCACCAAGCCGGTAGCAAAAGTCTGATGCCATTCTCCTAATGAAATTGAATTACTCCAACCAACTAGATCAGTCAATTTAATCTTTAAATTCAGCCTTTCAAAATCTGCCAAATCCTTGTTTGTACCCTCAATCACAAATTCTCGTCTATTTTGCAGAATCTTCCCTCTAAAGGCTTGCGAATGCCATCCAGTCAAAACAATCAAAGCGCTACACGAGTCAAGTTCCTCATTCGCTTGGCCACGAATCTGCCAAAGTTTACCTTGCCAAACATCGTCTTTCATTTCCATCCACTCAACATCACTAGTGTCTGTATAATAAATCTGAGCATGAACCAGGGAAGGAGGGGTACGATCAATCTCAAATCTATAATCCTTGATGGCAGAAACTCCCTGATGATTTGTTATTTGAATATTGGCAACAACGCTATTGCTGTCGGGATTAATCATCAAGAAACCACGATTGTTTCTAATTTCTTCGCCATTGAACCTAACTGATAATCGAGACAAAAATTCATCGGGTTCTAATACGACGTCTACAAAAGTGGTTTTATTGTGTTCTGAACCCTTGACTCGCAAAATTTTTGGCGTTCTAAGTTTGACCGCAGCAAGCATTCTGGTGCGTAAAATATTATTCTGTCGTTCAATTTCCTTTAATAGAGTTTGTTTCCGGTTCCAATCGCCGTATTTGCCGGATAGATCTGCTTGCAATACCATTACTTCGGGATCTCGCTTGAGATCCAGAAATACAGAATCTAGGAATAAACTGACAGAATCCAACTGAGACTTCCGAAACACATTCACAGAATCGGGCAGTAAAGTCGAATAAATCTGCTTCACTTCACTAATCTTGCGGTTATGCAAGGTGTCAACAAAACTTGGAATTTGTGAGGCCCCGGGGTATTCAAGTCTTATTAAGTCTAGGATCGAATCTGCGAACATGGGGGTTTTAGCATTGAGAAAAAGCGCTGTCAGCTCCTCTATGCGCCACGCATCAAAGTCATTTACAATTTGAGTTACTGTCGTGGATTTCCCAATTTGGGAGCCCTTTACCTCTGACAAGATATCTCTAAAAGCCTCAACTGACATTTTCTCCTGTTTAGTCAATAAAAGATCTTGCTTGACTGAGTCAAGTGCAATTCTGCCGAAAATATATGGAACGATCCAATAAGTACTTATCCCAAAAATAAAAGACAAGTATATGATTTTAATAGCTATAGCCAATCCATGCCGAACACTACCAGCGATACGAAGAGAATAAACAAGGCTGTCGTGGCTTAATTCATAGAACGCTTCCTTTAGACGGGGCTCGCGGCGGAGTAAACGGGTTTCTACTAAAAGATTCAAATCCCTTTTTGCAACTCCAATCTCAGTGACAATTTCTTCTTCATGGCGACTATTTCTGCTGCCATTTGCAGTAATTAGACGATCTTCGCACAACTTGCGAATTGCTAACCGCGGGAAATGGAATGGAAATATCAAACCCAAGAAGCCCAAAATACCTTGGCGCTTTTTAGGGCCCCAACTTAGCCGAACGATGGGAAATCGTTTATAAATTTCTCGATAATATCGCGTCAAATACCGACGCATCCCCTTTTCACCACCAAGATCGTGAATTGTAATGAGATTTCTTTTCTCAATTCGCAACCTTTCTTCCAATTGGCGGCAAAGTATTTGTAATTGAGGTGGACCGACTACCTGTTCATTCTTTCCAGCTCGACTTGATTCTACTGTAAGAAATTTCAGAATTTCTTCAATTGCTTCCGGACTAAATTGGAAGGCTCGCTCTCCCAAAACTTGCTGCCTCGGTGGCTTGTCAATTGCATCGCGAGCTGACTCATGCGATAGTGAATCAATTCGAAAGCGGCTATCAAATACTGTTGGAATAAGCTCGTCAAAATTCTCGAGAAATGCTAAATAATCCTCGCGAAGCGAAAGCAATACCTTTGTGCCCGCACTGGCAGATCCGAACAACAGCCTTTCAATTTCTCTCGCTTCACTGCTTCCAACTTCCAAGTGTGAAACCCTTTTGTGAAGCTTCTCACGGACATTTTGTGGCAATCGGCCCCTGACTAGATCTGCAAACTGCTGGATAAATTCATCTCTTTCATCCTTCTTCTCCTCCATGACTGTAAATAATTCTTCAAATTGATCCATTATAAGGACTATTGGTTTAAGTTTATTTTCTTCGCTTGGACGCAGATGATAAAATGTCTCCCACAGAGTTTCTTTACGCCAGTCATTCGGAAGGCTGATATTGCACTTGATCGCCTCAACTTCTACGGCATAATAAAGAGCATTTATCGCTGAGGTCTTTTTGGAATTATTGAATACCCGGGCCCGTATCGGGAAGTAACCTAGATTACGTAGTTTTTGTTTCAGACCAGCATTGATTAATGATGTCTTTCCATCGCCAGACCTACCGAAAAGAAGAGTAACATTTTCTGCGAGCACCTTTTCGGTAAGTTCTTTAATCTCTGTGTCTCGACCAAAAAAGAGCTGCTGATCAATAGGATCATCATCAAAATAGTGAAGCCCAAGGAATGCCCATCTTTCGTTCAAAACATTCATTTTAGCCCTCTGTACGATAACGACGATCAAACTCGCGCAAGAATTCTAATGCATCACAATTGTAAACAGAGATCTTTTTGTGTTCCCAATAAAGAACCATACTTTCCCATTCTTGTGCAGCTTGGTCTTCGGAGCCGTAAGGCTTGAATCTCTGAATTGCGAAAGAACGAATATCTGCTTGAGTTTCTCTGAAGTAACGCAATAGGACTCTTATATTCCAATCTTTTAAGCCATATCCAATAAATAATATGCTAGATTTGGTGAACAGGCTGCCTATTGTGTCTGGAATTTTAGGATCGCCCTTTATCATGCTGACGAGAAAGTCTATTGTATCATCTTCCGTAACAACCATTGTATCTTTTTTATCTAACGAGCCATGCAATTTGTAAACGAGTGGCCGGTTAATTGAAGGAGTAGTTTTAATCTGCTGTTGATTACCACGGCGTTCATAGCAATAAGCAAATGGATCTTTTCCAAACATGGCAAAAGCCCGCTCCATCAATGAATCAAAATTTGTTGTAAGCACGACTTCAACAGGCCACCCTGCAATTATCTTATGAATTTCACCAGGTTTTACATTTGAAAGACTGAGCTTACTTTCTATTGAATCTCGCAAATTCGTTTCTCCCATGGCCAAAGCGAAATATTGAGCAACTCGGGGCAGATCGTGAATGTCATTACCTGTATACGCACACTCTCTTGCTAAGGCGCTTGCGAGCTCAGCACCTGTTGGCAACCCGACCGATCCATTATGTACTAGGGAAGCTCCTGCACCCAGAAATGGCACGAGTCTTCTGTTTTTTAGATTAAGAAACAACGCTGGCCATTGAACCTTTCTGAAGGCATCCGTATTTTCTTCAAACATAGTGTTTACCTCATAAATGCTTTGATAAATCAAGGCTTTGTCAACAGTATGATTTTTGGACTTCAAAGAAATAACTATAGCATTTAGAAACAAGCAGGTGTTCTTTGATTGGATGTAGCGAACCCAGTTTCATGTTGTGCACACCATTTCTTGTGTCACAAAAATGGGATGCACTATAGATGCACTACAGTCTATAAATAATTCGAGCAACCAATCACTTAAACTGTTCCGCGAGTTGACTTGACACATTTTCGCCTGTAGAATCAAGGTTATTTATGTCAAGTTAAGTATCGAATATCAGTAATTACCTTACTTTATGGCAACGCCTTTCGCTTCTCAAAAAATTCCCTTGCCTTTGCCGGCACATTTTTGTGGCGATAGCCTTCGACCAATAAATCATATAAATGTTTCAATTCGTTGCTGTCGATCATATATGTCAATTCCAGTGCTTTCTCGGCGTTTTCAACGGAAATATCCGGGTTTGATTTCGACAATTCCGCCATTTCGATATAAATTCTGCCGCGATCTTTGCACACGATCCGGGAAGCACGTTCCAAATAGTCGTAGCCAACGCGGCGGTTGACGCGCGCCGTGTCTTTGCCCAGGTAATAACACATAGCGCCATAGTTATCGAATGCCGTACGATAGGTCGAATCCAAAGGCGCGCCGGATTCGTCGCGGGCGATGGCCTGCATCGCCTCATCGAGCCGCGCGATGGCCTTGACGCGGCGGTTGAGACGGGCGTATTCGACGGTGGCGTAATCCCAGCGGATGTAATCTCTGGCGCGCTTGGTCTGCAGAATATTGTTCAACATCTCGTCATACAGCTTGCAGACTTCCAGGTATTTGCCGCGGCCCAGTTGGGCATTGGCGGAATCGCGCATCAGCGATCCGCGAATATTGCCGCCATCCCAATTGATCCATTTTATGTCTTGTGCAATGTTTCGGAGGATGAGATCGTTGTTCGTCAATGTGGCGGCTCGTTCCAAGTGCTGCAAAGCCTCCGGAGCGTCTTCCAATTTGATCGCGCTTTGCCCCTGATAATAAACCGCGTACAGCAATCGCGTGCTGTCGATGGCAGCCTCGGGAGAAAGCGCAGGATTTGCCAGACGCTCCGGGCTTACGGCAGCGGCCGCCAGCATCAATGTCTCGGCGCGCGCATAGCGTTGCAACGCGCGTTGCCAATCGCGCATGGCAAAATACGTTGCCCCGAGATTATAGAAATGCAAATATTCGCCCGGCTCCAGGCGGGACAATTCTTCCCATTGCTCCGCGGCTTTATCGAACGAGCCTTCGTGCGGAAAACGCTCGGCGAGCAGTTTATAGGTTAACGCGAGATAATGTTTTGCCGGCGGATTGAAGGCATGATAGTGCAGAGATTTGCGCAGATTGCGCTGCGCTTCCATCAAATTGAACGTCGCACGAATCTGCATTTTTTCATCGGCGGGCACTGCCGAGGATCGAACCGGCGTTTTGGACGAGCCATTGGCGCTAGATTGGTGTGTGGCGGTTTGCGCGCGCGTCGCGGAGTCGCGCGCGGCGGCTTCGTGCTTGCGCGCGTCGAGCAGCGCCCACAAGGAGTCGCTCTCGAGGTAATATCGAATTCCCTCCTTGCGGTGGGTGCTGGCTTTACGTTCGCGTTCTTTCGAAACAAAAAGCCGGGTAGCGATACTGTCTGCCCGGTCGGCAATGTGCGGCGACACTCCCAGTGGAACTTTACGAGACCGCGCTGTGCCGCCACAACTCATCAGCAGCACCGCCGACATCAGCAATAACGCCGTTCCTAACTTTCCGCTTCTGAATTCCTTTCTCATTGTGGCTTATTCTTCTCCCACCAACTGAGGAAAATATCGTAAAACTTTGAGGTTTCACTTATTGTCGGATTGCTGGCGAGCATGCTGAGGGAGTTGACTTTGGTCTCCTCTCCGCGCCCGGCCATGCCCTTGCTCAGGATAAAGCTTTTTTTCTGAAAGCCGGTATCGCGCAACATGATGGCGGTCGAACTGTCACTGACTTCCACCATCAACAAGCCGACGTCTTGTGAGGCTTCATTGCACAAAAAGAACAGATCATAATCCATCTTATCCGTGCTGATGGCGACTTTCGCCGTGATGTCGCCGTGGCGGTAGCGCATGTATTGTTTGACCGAAGGCGAAAGCTCCGATTGATTGGCCTTGAGCCATTCGAGCAATTCGCGAAAAAGTTTATCAAAGTCGATTTCCTGGCGCTTTCGTTCGAACGATTGCACCGTGATTTTTTCCGCGGCAGTCACGGCCGGCTTGCGTTCGGAGATTTGCCCGGCGCGGCCAGTTGAATAATTCGTTCCTGCGGGCACACCGCCATAGCCCACTTTGGCAGCCGTCAAATTGGGATTATATACATTGCTCGGCGCGCCCACCACCGGCAAACCGTCCTTGACATTTGCCACCACCGGTGCATTAACCGGCGGCAAGGTCGTGGTGCCGATACTGACATCCGGCAAGGCCACCGACTGCGGTACCGCCGCAATGCGGCTCAACGCTGAGAGATCTTCCGGCATGATCTGCGGCAATTTAGTAAAATCTTCTAAATTCGACAAATCAATTTCTTCGACATCGGCCGGTGCGGAGCGCCGTGCTGTTGGTTCTTTTGGTGTCACCGTGGGTGTTTTCTTGGCGGCAGCAATGGTTTTCGGTTTGGGCGGATCGAATCGTGAAAAATCGATCTCACGGAATTTTTCTACATCGAAACGCGGCTCCGACAACCTCACCTGTAACAAGAAAATATAGACGATGGCGATGAAAATCGTCGTCAGAGCATACGTCCAAAGCTTTTCTGGTTCCATACGGCGCCACCGGCCGCGCAGGCTATACACCAGGCTCGACATAGTTGATGTTTCGCTGAATTTGATTCCGTTCACACACGTCCAAAACATTCACCGTCAACTGCACCGGAGAATTCGGATCCGGTTGAATCAACACGATAATGTCCTGATTCTGGTCCAAATATTTTTGTCGAACATTGAGCAACACCTGTTCGACCGCTTCCAATTCGGCGTTACTGGTAATTTCCGTCGCGCCTTCCATCAGCGTATACATTGGACCGGGCAAAACGATCAGGGACACAGTATTGATTCGCGTCGGCGTACTGACCGCGGAGACATGGTGCGGCAATTTCACCTGGGTTTTTTGCTCGACGTCGCTGATCGCAATAAAACCGAACAACACCGTCAAGGCGATATCGATGTAACGAATAATCATGCTCGGATTGCCCATCGCCGCCTCAGCTTTTTACGTTGGATCACCGCGGCGGCTTGCATGAGAAATCGTATCGGGGTGTCGTGATTCGCGCGCAGCCGCACCCGCATCTTGTAATTCGCTTGCGCCAGCTTTTCCTTGCTGTTTTGCAAATACGCTTGCAGGAAATTGATATCCGTGGTGTGATATTTTTCATTTTCCAAAAGATATGTCCCGTCCGTCGTGATGCCGACAAAAATCACGATCTCGGGATCGGGGTTGGAATACGGCAGTTCAATCGTTTTCGCCAATTGAATGTGGCTGGTCTGGCTCAGCTCCGCCATGCAAATGAAGCCGAACAGCAGATTCATCACGATATCGATATAACGAATGATCATGCCCTTGCCGCTCATCGCCTGTCTCACTCCTTTCCGAGGAACTCAAACAAAGCTTCCAGCTTGCGTGTGGCTCTTCCTTTCACCGAGACTTTGACAATGTTGGTGCCCGGAGCGTCTCCCAGACGAAAGCCGATGCTGGCAACGCCGTTTTGATCGGTGTGCACTTCCAGGCGGGATTTGTTTTGATCGAGGCTGCCGGAATTGTGGATCACTTCGAACATCACGGTTTGCTCGGGCACGGGATTGCCGTGGGCATCTTCGAGTTGCACGCTCAACGGCTCCGGCAGGCGGGCGCCGGCCGGCTGAATTTGCAGATTGCCGGACAACACTTTGATCTTATCCGGCGCGCCGGGGCGGCTATCGATCTCGAACTCTTCCACAAGATTAGCTTCGCCGTTCACACGCGCTAGCACCTTATGCCGTCCGACCATTTTGCCCAGACGCGCTTGCGTCTTAGCACGGCCCAGGAAATCGGTATCGACTTCTTTGACGCCGGCGCCGTTATCAAATGTGATCAAGCTGCCATTCGTTTCGAAAACAACAGTCAGATTTTCTATCGGCCTGCCGTTTTGATCCTCCACCGCCACTTCCAGCGGTTTGGGCAAACTGGCTCCCGCCTCCGCAGATTGATGTTTGGCAGACAAGAGCCGCAAAGATGCGGGAATACGCCGGCCGGCAAGCGGAGGCGCAACCGGCTGGCTTGCGGCAGCGAGAGGCAGAGCGGCAACCGGCCCGGCGATTTTAGGCGCAACCACGGAAACGGATTGCCCGCGCCCAAAACGATTGCGGAACAAATCCGCGCGCTCAACGATCCATTCCAGATGGCGATAAAATGCCGAATGTCCCCATGAAATCATGAAGTTCAGCACGATGCTCACGATCAAACCGCCGATGGTCGTTACCAGGGCCACGCCCATGCCGGTGATCACCTGCGAGGATTCGAGCCGGCCGGGCATAAAGGTTTGATACATGCCCAACACCGTGCCGAGCAGGCCTAAGGCGCCGGCGGTGTCCGACAGCAACACGGCAAAGCTGCGCCCCATTTCATATTTTTCCTTGATGCCGCCGACATGCCCGTCGATTTCCACTTGCAGAACTTGTGCGCTCGGGTCGCGCTGCCAAAGATCGCAGAGCAGCGCCAGCAATCTTCCCAATTCGGATTTGGGATGCGGCGCGACCGCGTCCCAAATACCACGAACTTTCTCGCGATGCTCGCTGTCATCCACCACGTCTTTCAATTGCCGTTCAAGAAATCCGATAAACGGCTTGGTGTAGCGCCGGTCAAAATAAATCCGGACAAATTGGTAGATGATGACGCCGGCGCCCAGGATGAAAACCATATAAATCGGATACATCACCCAGCCGCCCTGCGCCGTCCATTCGGAAAAATTGCGGGCGATGCCGCTGCGCGGCACTTCCGGTTGCAGGCCGGTGAGGGGCGCCGTGCCTTGCTGCGGTGAGACAGAAGCTCCGGAGGGATTCAGAGAATCACTAACCGAAGAGGGTGTTGCGGGGGGATTCGAGGGATCCTGCAACGCGAACACCGGCCCAGCGATGAGATGCGCCGCCAGGATGAAAATGCCGCACCGGGCGAAGTTCGTGATGCTGAAACGAGACATAGAACAGCCTCCTCACAAAAATATCTCCAGAAAATTTCGACCTTGCGAAAGGCTCGAGAGGTTTGATTTGATATTTGACACCAGACCGCCGGGATTTTTTGCTAATGCACCAATATCGTGGCATTATAACGCGCATCAGCGGCAGCCGGCTGGTTGTTTTTGCTGACTCTGATGACGATGGGCAACGTTTTGCGATCGACCGTCAATCTCTTCTTGGGGGAACGATAGGTGTTGCGATCGGCCGAGCGCCAGGCGACATAGTAATAGTAATTTCCCCGGCCCGGCAAGCCGCCGCCCTTCACCTGCCAATCCCAAACCAGACGCTTCAAGATTTGATTGTTGTCCGGGGATTTGCCAACGATGCTGGAATCCGAATAAACAATGTTGCCATTGGCATCTTCGATCATAAAAATGCCCGCCACCGGGCCCCAGCGCCTGGTCTCCTCGAGGTTAAGCGAAAATTTGAACGTATCAACGGGCGCGCTCAATCTACGATAGGAAAAATTTTCCGGAATCTTGGTCGCGCCCAGCAAATCGCGCTGACCTTCGATATGCTGGTCGTCGACGATTACGGAAATGCGGTCGGTCACTTCGGCATACAAAGACAAATAACGCAACACGAGATAAGCACGGCGGCCATCGGGCGGAATGACGATGCTACTGTGGAAATTCGGATCCTTCATGCGTTCGGCCAGCCGGCGGAACGATTGCATATAAATCTCGGTATGATTGTTTTTCATCTCGGTGATAATGCCCAAACTATCTTCGGGAATGCGATAACGGCCGGCGGCTTCATTCGCGAGGCGCAGCGTGTCCATCAACTGGCGCGCGCCCACCCGCCCGCTATGCGCTGCACCGTTCTGCCGGGTCAAGGCCAGCAATTTTTCCGGAAACTCCGGCTCCAACCCCTCGGCAGAGAAAAACAATTCGCGCGGCATATCCGCGAGTTCTTTGTTGGTGATGGCGGGGTCGATTTGGCGATGAATGCTCTTGTCGACGATGTAGAGCGTGTCAATCATCGACTGCACTTGAAAGGCGTTGGACAAACTGTACGCCGGGGCCCAGGGAATTTCACGATCCAGCCATTTCGCGGCGTAAAGCGATCCGTGTTTTTTGAAATTGAACACCAGGCTGATTTCCGGCGAGCCTGACGAGGCCTGGCTCAACTCGGTCACGGGGTAACCGTAACGGGCATTCAAACTGACACCGCCGCCGACATGCAATTGCCCTTCGAGCATGACGGATTCCGTGCCATAACCCAGCTTGACGAACCCGCGTTCTTCCTTAAAGGCTTCGAAGAACACTTGCGACATGAAGTCATCGCCCTCTTGCGCCACGCTCAAGCCGCCGCGAAAATAGCCCAGCCCGATCGTGCCGCCGGCCGTGATATACCGCTCCAAGCGCCGGTCGCCGTTTTCAGCAAACGAGAGTTTGGGCTGATTGATCTGATTGGCGCTGGCCGCGAGCATGACGTAACGGCTCGGCGAAAAGATCACGCCGGCGCCCAAATTGAACAACGCCCACCGCGACGATTCTTGCAGCAGCGGGTCTCCCGCCTCGAGGCCTTCCACGCCGGATAAATTCAGCGCTTCATTCACCACACCCACACTGAAGCCGAGGCTGAGATTCTCCGCCAGCCGTTTGCCGAGCAACGCATTGAGGGAGAGATTGTTCTGCGGCGGGGTATTCAAAATTTCGCCTTGAATGCCGAAGGCAAGCCCGTCGAACGGGCCGAGACGCTTGTCCGTCGCCGTCAAGCTGAACATGTTGTTGCGCGCCGCAAAAATATTATCGGCGACGCCCAGGTGCAGCGAACGCGTGCCCACAAAAAACAACGGATCTTGCAGGGGAATGACGGCGGGATTCACGAGATTGGCACGCATGTCGCCGATATCGGCGGGATTTGGCGTTGTCACTCTATCTTGGCCGAACAGCAGCGCGCTGCTCAGCAACAATCCGGCAATCACCAGAGCCGGCATGCGGGATCGAGCTTTCGTTTTCATCATTAACGCACCAAACTGATATAACCGCTTCCTAAGGTTTTGCCCCCATCTTCGATGAGCCATAAATACACGCCGGCATTAAGGCGCTGGCGCCGCTCGTCAACGCCATCCCAGAGGAATTCGCCGGCATCCGTGATCTTGAATGTCGCCGTTACCGCGCCGCGAATGTTGAAAATACGCAACACCGGTTCCGTCACTTCAAAATCCTTGTAATCGAATTTGATTTCGTCGTTGTAGGTGTCGCCGTTGGGCGTAAAAATCGCGGGGGTGACGCGCACGGCAACATTTGGGTTGGCCCGGCCATCGCCGGCCAGCTTGACGCGCACGGTTTTGTGCGCGGGATCATTGCTGGTGATCACGGCTTCATCCAACTTCGCACCGGCAGATCTCGGTTTAAAGGTGACGGGCACGGTTCTCGTTTCCTGCCGATCCAGCGAGAACCCGCCGCCCTCGGCAATGATAAAATGTTCGCCCTGAACGGAGATCTGCGTGATTTCAAGCGGCGCTTCACCGCAATTGGAGATTTCCATGATACGCGTGCTGTCACGGCGGACGCGCACGCGGCCAAAATCCAACTCGGTTGACGACACTGTGATGCAAGGCTGCGGCTTCTCAGTTCGGATGCCGGCGCCGGTCACCTGCACCAATACTTGCCGGCGGCGAAACGCATTGCTGTGAATTTCAAATTGCGCTTCGAAGCGGCCTTCTTGTCCCGGGGAAAATTTTACTTCCAGCACAAAGCTGCCGCCCGGCGGAACCGGCGGAAAATCTTCCACAAGCTGCAGGCTATAGGGCGCCGCCAGCGGTGTAATTTTTTCGATGAAAAGGTTCGCGGTGCCGGTATTCGTGATGATCACCGGCGCAACAGCAGAAGAGTTGATTTCAATTTGCCGGAAGTCGATCTCCGTCGCTTCGACTTTGATGCCCGGCGCAATGCCTTCGCCTTTGAGGGAAACCTCGAAAGGCGAATTATTCGGTTGGAGGTTATAAGCATTCGAATAAATCAACAATTTGCCGGGAAATTGTCCGGTTGAATCCGGCGTAAAGGCGATGCGCACCGGCTTGCTTTGGCTGCGGGGCGGAATGGTGTAGGACTCGCTGCCGTCCAGAATGCGGAAGTAGTTTCTGACTGCGGTTTCATCGAGTTGAGGCTCCGGCCGGACGATGAGTTCAACGTCGCCTTGATTTTCGAACACGTAAGGGATGATCTTGGTGCCGGATTCAGCCAAAACTTGCGCAAAATCCAACTGCCGGACGCCGGCAATGATGGGCGCAATACCGTGGCCTTGCAAAACAACCGCAAAAACCTTGTCCTCCGAACTGCGCAAAAACAGTTGGCCGGAAAAAAATCCGGTATCGGACGGCGCAAAGCACAACGCGACGCCGCTCGTGTCACCCTCTCCGACGACAAGCGGCCAATTGCCTTGAACATCAAATGGAGACAACTCTGTCGTCCACGCTGCGCTGAACGTAACCGCGTCTGTACCCTTGTTGATGATGAATACAGAATCGCATGCCGACACGCCGACCGGGACGCCGGCAAAGATCAGCGTATCCGGCGTGATGACAATATCGAATTCGGCGCCATTGCCTTGCAGCGTCACCTGCTTGGGATTGCGCGCCAAATCATTGTTGGCAATCACCAATCGTGCTTCGCGTGCGCCGACAATTACCGGGCTGAAAATGACATGAATCTCCTGCGAACCGCCGGCCGGAATCGTGAACGCAAGCGGGGTGTTGGGAGCCAGCGAGAATTCACTGCTGTCACGTCCGGAGATACGCAACGATTCGACCTGCAACGGACAGGTTCCCACATTGCTGAGAAGGTAAGATTTTGTGCTGCTCTCGTTCACATTTGTATCATCAAAATCCAGCGTGCTGAGGCCAGAAATTCTCTGAGCCGATACGCCGGCGCCTGCCAACGGCACCACGGTGTGGGAAATATTCACGCCAGGCAGTTGCTGCCAGGAAATGCGCAATGTGTCGTGAAGCGCGCCGGCTGCGATTGGGCTGAACGCCAATTCAATCTCACGGCTGCCGCCGGCTGGAATAACTACATTGTCACGCGGGGTGATCGTGAATTCCGCACGATCGAGCGCGAGTTGTAATTCCTCCGCCGCAATTTCCCGTGTACCGCGATTCGCCAGGGTAATTTTGATGATTTTGCTTTCGCCAACACATACCTCGCCAAACGAAACTTGATCAGG
>QEVD01000201.1 GCA_003576975.1 Candidatus Zhuqueibacterota bacterium | reverse complement strand
TGCGGGTAATGATCCGCACGATTTGCATGCCGAAAGCCAGCTTGCCCTCGAGGTAGATTCCGACGAAGCTTCCCATCGCATATCCGCCGCCATAAGCCAGATAGCACAACACATTATCCAGGTGTTTGACGATTTGCCCCATGGCCAGCAGCCAAATCGTGACCTCGAAAAATCCCAGCAAGGGCGCGAGACGCCGCCGGCCGCGCGTGACATAAATGATGCGCATTGTGCCGATCGAAACATCAACGATGCGCGCACAAAAAATCAGCAAAGGCAGTATCACCCAGGTAAACCAGCCGGATTGCAGGAATGCCGTGTCGTTCATTTTGATATCTCTCCATGATGGAAGTGAAGTCGAGCTCGTGTCACTCCATTAAAGTTGTTTGAAAAACTATTCAAGTGCAAGCCCAACTTCATTTCAACATGCGGATAAAATTCTTGAATTTAAATGGATCATTCAGTATTGTCTTTTTAACAGGAAAACTAAAGCATCGTTCACAGGCATAATTTTTTGCTGATCATGCCAACTTCTGAAAACATGCCAGCCTTACGGCCTCCTCAAAACGATTTCTCCTTTGATGGTATTTTAACGCTCGCCGGGGACTTTTTTATGGAAAAAGGCAGGGTTTATGAAACCATGCGCCGGTTGGCGCAGCGTTTGGAAAGCGAGAAAATCGAGTATGCCATCATCGGAGGAATGGCGCTCGCGGCGCACGGCTACGCGCGTCTGACACTCGACGTTGATGTTCTTATGACGGTTGAAGGATTGCGCACCTTTCGTGAACGGTTGGTGGGAAGAGGGTATGTCCCCGCTATTCCCGGGACCCAAAAGGCTTTCCGCGATACAGAATCACACATTCGAATTGAAATCATTACGGCCGGGGATTTTCGCGGCGATGGCCTACCCAAGCCCGTTGCCTTCCCTGATCCTACTGGTAAAACGCTTACACACGGCGGCGTTCGAGTGATTACACTTGAGCACCTGATCGAGCTTAAGCTCGCCTCAGGTTTGTCGGCCCCGCATCGTCTGCGCGATGTCGCTGATGTGCAAGACTTGATTATGGCGCTCGCATTGCCGTTGGTTTTGGAAGAAAAACTTGATCAAAGCGTTCGTGCGGAGTATCGCCGCTTGTGGGAAATAGCGCAGAAGGCCAGGGAACATTCCGATCAATCAGAAAGCATCGAATGAATTCCAAACTCAGAGCCTCTTTTCACACGCTCGGCTGCCGCTTGAATCAGGCGGAAACCGCGCTGATTTCCAACCGGTTTCGCGCGCAGGGTTATGATATCGTCGCGTTCGGCGAGGCCAGCGATGTTTGCGTCATCAATTCCTGCACGGTGACCGAGCACGCCGACCGCAAATGCCGCCAGCTCGTTAATCAAGTCCTGCGGCGCAATCCGGAAACGTTCGTTGCGGTCGTCGGTTGCTACGCACAAGTGGGCGCGGAGGCGTTGCAGGGCATTCCCGGCATTGACCTGGTCGTTGGCACACAAGACAAGTTGAGCGTGGCTGATTTGATCGAAGATCCTGTGAAGCTGCCCTCGCCGCGTATCATCCGCAGCCGCATGACGAAACAGCCGTTCACGATCGCAAGCGCAAGCCTGCCTGCGCCCAGCACGCGCGCCAATTTAAAAATTCAAGACGGCTGCGATTTTATGTGCGGCTTTTGCATTATTCCGTTTGCGCGCGGCCGGGCGCGGTCACGCGCGTTTTGGGATATTCAACGCGAAGCGCTTGCTCTCGTCGCTGCCGGCCATCAAGAACTCGTGCTCACCGGCGTGAATATTGGCACCTATGCCTTCGAAGGCAAAACGTTTATTGACGTGGTGAAGATGCTGCTCTCCCTGCCGGGTTTGCAGCGCTTGCGCATTAGCAGCATTGAGCCGACCACCATTCCGGAAGAGTTGATCGAACTGATGGCCGATTCGCGCGTGCTTTGTCCGCATCTGCATATTCCCGCGCAGAGCGGGGATGATGGCGTACTGGCCGCGATGAAGCGCCTTTACACCCGTCGCGAGTTTGAGGCGTTCATCGCCAACGTTCAGCGGCGTGTCCCGCATGCGATGATAGCCACCGATCTTATGGTCGGCTTCCCCGGTGAAACTCCGGAAGCGTTCCGCGCCAGTTGCGATTTATTGGAACACTCGCCGCTAGCTTATGCGCATGTTTTCACATTTTCCGAGCGCGGCGGAACAGCAGCCACGAAACTTGGTGATAAAATCAGCTCACGCCTTAAAAAAGAACGCAGCCAATTCTTGCATGCCCTTTCTGAGAAGAAGAAGGCAGAAACGTATCGCCGCTTCATGGGTAGCGACATGCGTGTGTTGACCGAAGAACGCGCCGAAGACGGAAATTGGCAGGGTTTCACCGACAATTATGTGAAAGTCAAAATCGCGGACGCCGCCTTGCGTGAAAATCAATTGTTAACAGCGCGCATCGCCAGCGTCACGTCTGAGCCGGTGCTTGCCCATGCTGTTGTGACCTGATGGCGCGTGCATATTTCTAAAAGATATGGAGGCTATGCTGAAATGATAAAAGGAAAAATCTTTGTAGTCCGGCTCTTTATATTTTTTGTGGCCTGCGGTTTTCAAACCTATGCCCAGCCCGCCAGTACAACCGATGCGCTCCGCGATGCCGCCCTGCGCAAACAGCGGTTGGCCACGCCGCGCAGCACGGTGGAAAATTTTTTAGAATGGCAAAACCCTCCGGCGATTGACTACACGATTGCGGCAGAAGCGTTCACCATCAATCCCGCCCTTTCCCCGGAAGAACGTGCAACGCTGGCGCGCCAGCTCAAGCGCGTACTCGACAGCCGCGGCTTGTTCGTGCGTCTCGAATCGATCCCCGATAGCGCCAATCATCGCAATCTCGAAACGGAGTTGGCAGAATATACTCTTTTTCCCAAAGACCTGCCGGCAGTTTATTTGGTTAAAAGCGGCGATGAATGGCTGTTTTCATCGACAACCGTCAATCAAATTCCTCAAATTTATGCCGAAACATTTTCAGCGGCGTTGGATCAAGTGGTCGATCGCCTGCCGGCTGTTTTGCGTGACCAGTTTTTGGGTGTGGCGCTGTGGCAATATGCCGGTTTGGCGTTGTTGCTCGCGTTGGGTTTCTTTATTCGCAAGCTTTTCGCCTTCACCTTGAACATTGTCGGGAAACGAGTGTTTTCCAGGTTATCGTGGGAGTGGGACAAGGATCAGATCCACAGCTTGGTGCGCCCTGTTACTTTCTTACTGATGGTTGGTTTCTTGCTTTTCTTTTATCCGATGCTGCAGCTTCCCGTTCGTTTTAGTTTTTTTGTCAGGATCGTATTGCAGCTTCTGGCAGCAGCCAGCGTAATTTGGCTGCTCTTCCAGTTCATCGACGCGTTTTCCCGGTATTTGTCGCGTATCACAGCCAAGACGGACAGCAAGCTCGATGATCAGCTCATCCCGATGCTCAGTAAAAGCCTGAAAGCTGTGGTATTGCTGTTAGGCGTCTTAACCGTTATGCAAAGTTACGGCTATTCTGTTGGCTCGATCATCGCAGGACTCGGCATCGGCGGCCTGGCGTTGGCGTTGGCGGCGCAAAACACTCTGGCTAATTTTTTTGGCTCGGTAATGATTTTTTTGGACAAACCCTTTCAGGTGGGGGATTTTATCAAAGTCGGCGACACCATGGGCAGCGTGCAAGAGGTGGGATTCCGGTCGACGCGCTTGCGCACGCCGGATGATTCCGTTATCACGGTTCCGAATTCACAGCTTGCCGATTCGCGCATCGATAATCTCGGTTTGCGCAACTATCGCCGTATTTTTATGAATCTCGGCTTGACCTACAGCACGACGCCGACGCAAATGCAGGCGTTTGTCGAAGGCGTGCGCGCGATCATCGCCGCAAATCCGCACATGCGCCGGGATTTTTACGAGGTGAATTTCAACGCCTTCGGTGATTATTCCCTGAATGTGCTGGTCGTTTGTTTTCTCAAGGTTGCAACCATCAATGAAGAGTGGCGCGAGCGGCATAATTTTCTCATGGAGATTCTGCGGTTGGCCGAACGCATCGGCGTTGAGTTTGCTTTCCCGACACAGACGCTGCACATTGATAGCTTTTTTGGCCGGCAGCCGCGCCAAATCGGGCGCCAGATTCCTGAAACCGAGTTGGCGGAAATTGTGGAAGATTTTGGACCGGAAGGCAAGCTTGCGCAACCAACTGCGCCGCGCTTGCACCGCAATGGCAAAGTGGTAGACTTCACCATGGAAGCCATGCAGGAAGCTGAGGCCAAACTGCGAAGTTGAAACGTGTTTCAGAGCAAAAAGATTTGCACATAACGAGCAAATACCTATGACGAGTCGCAGCATTTTTCAGCTTTTATTGCTTGCCGGATTGGCATTGCTTGTGTGGCTCAATCCGAGCTTGAAAACCAGGCCGGCGATCAAGCTCACGCTTTATGTGTTTGCCGCTCTCGCTTTTATCGTACTGAGTTTCTTGAATTGGAGAGATGGATTTTGAAGGGCTGCAAATAAACAATCGACTTCTTATTCTTTGTTCGTTCAAGCGCGCATTAAAACCACCGCCAACTGTAATTCAAACGGGCATGCTTTAGAATTCTTTCATGCAAAAGAGCCGCATCCTCGTCACCTGTCCCAAGGCCATTCCCCCAATTTTGGCAAATGAAATTCGTGCATTGGGATTTCCCGTGCTCGCGGAAAAAGAAGCGGCCGTGGAAACCGAGGGCACGCTTGCCGATACCATGCGCTTGAATCTCTGGCTGCGCACCGGGCATCGCGTTTTGTATTTGCTCAAAGATTTTCGCAGCCGCACGCCCGAGGAGCTATACTCAAATCTCGCGCGCCTGCCGTGGGAAGATTATCTCGACGCCAAAACTTATCTCAGCATCACGTCCGCGGTTCACAACGACACCATCAAAGACACACGCTTTGCCAATCTCAAATGCAAAGACGCCATTGTCGATCGCCTCAAGCGCAAGCTCGGCCGGCGGCCGGATTCCGGACCGGAGAGAACCGGGGCCGTGGTGTTTCTGTATTGGAAAGAGCAAGAGGCGAGCATTTATCTTGACACCTCGGGCGAATCGCTGGCAAAACGCGGTTATCGCAAGCTTCCGCTCAAAGCGCCCATGCAGGAAACGCTGGCTGCGGCAACCATTTTAGCAACCGGCTGGAATGGCCAAAACAATTTCATCAATCCCATGTGCGGCAGCGGCACACTTGCCATTGAAGCCGCGTGGCTCGCACTCGCCAAGCCGCCGGGTTTGTTGCGCAATAATTTTGGCTTCATGCACTTGCGCGGTTTCAATCAAGCCACTTGGCGAGAGTTGCTGGCGCAGGTAAAAGCGAGTATCAAAAAAAATCTTGCAGCGAAAATCATTGCGACGGACAACGATGCGCAGGCGATTGCAGCGGCGCGTAAGAACGCCGCAACCGCAGGAGTCGACCATTTGATCCAATTCGACGTTTGCGACTATGCTGCGACAGCGATTCCCACCGGCGGCGGCGTCATCATGCTCAATCCCGAATATGGCGAGCGCATGGGTAAGCAGGCGCAGTTGCAGGCAATCTACTCGGGCATCGGCGATTGGTTCAAGCAGAAATGCACGGGCTACACCGGCTATGTCTTCACCGGCAATCTCGAATTGGCGAAGAAAGTTGGATTGCGGCCCAGCCGCCGTATACCTTTTTTCAATGGCGCCATCGCATGCCGGCTGTTGGAATTTGAGTTGTATGACGGGAGCAAACCGAGGGCCCGGTTGGCGTAGGCGCAGCCCCTCATTTTGACGACTGTGAGATTACTCTAAAAGCAATCGCGACGAGCAATCATGCCCATCATCGACATTCACGTTCACATTCAGCCCTGGGAGCAGCTCAAGCCCGGCGTGCGCGAAAAAATGACTGCCGGCCGCAAAGATATGGCGGCGATCGAGCGGTTCATCCATTCGCCCAAGGCGTTCCTGGAATTTCTCGATGCCAACGGCATTGAGAAGGTAGGACTGATTAATTATCCCAGCCCTGACTTAATGGGGTTCACCGCCGCCACCAATGATTTTGTCGCGCAATACTGCCAAGAGCATCCGCAGCGGCTGATCGCTTTCGGCGGCGTGCATCCGCGTTTTTGCGATGATGTCGAAAGCGAGATGACGCGCCTGCTCCAGCTCGGCATTCGTTGTTTGAAAGTGCATCCGCCGCATCAGGCAATTGCCGCCAATGCCTATCGCTTTGGCAACACGGCGCAGCACGCGCTCTACGCCCGCGCCGAGCAAGAGAACATGCTGATGATGTTTCACGGCGGCACCAGCATCTTTCCGGGCGCGAGAAATGTCTATGCCGACACCATGCCCATCGATGATGTCGCGATAGATTTTCCCAAGCTCAAAATCATCATCGCGCATGCCGGGCGGCCGCTGCACGTTGACACTACGTTTTTCTTGTTGCGCCGGCATCAGAACGTTCACATCGACATCTCGGGCATTCCACCGAAAAAATTGTTGGATTATCTGCCGCGCCTTCCTGAAATTGCCGATAAAACGTTATGGGGCACCGACTGGCCCAGTCCGGGCGTGAGTGATATGCGCAAAAACATTGATGATTTTCTCGCTTTGCCATTGTCAACGGAAATCAAGCAAGCGATTTTGTATGAGAATTCTTACCGTCTGCTCAAACAGTGCGGAGGTATTGATAATTGACGAAAGCAATGTGATTGGCTGTTTACCTGATCGGGAAAATTGAATCATGAAATCCGTCTTTATCAACCAGCACGGCGACGAAAGCGTTTTGACATATGGCGAGTTGCCTGCGCCCGAAGCCGGGCCGGGCCAGGTTCTCGTTGAAATCAAAGCCTGTGCGCTCAATCACCTCGATTTGTGGGTGCGCAATGGTTTGCCGAGTTTGAGGCTGGCAATGCCGCATATTCTCGGCTCGGATATTTCCGGCGTGGTTGCGCAGACTGGCGCGGGCGTATCGCATATTAAAGCCGGTGAAGACGTTATCATTTCACCGGGGATTTCGTGCGGGCAGTGCAAGGCCTGTCTTTCCGGGCGGGATAATTATTGTTTCAAATATGGCGTGATCGGCGAACATCGCACCGGCGGCTATGCCCAATACATTGTCGTGCCGGCGGTGAATATCATTCCCAAACCGGCGAATCTGAATTTCTTTGAAGCGGCTGCTTATCCGCTGACGTTTCTCACGGCGTGGCAAATGTTGGTGACGAAATGCCGGGTGCAGCCACAAGATTGGGTGTTGGTTCTTGCCGCTGGCAGTGGCGTGGGAGTGGCCGCCATTCAAATTGCAAAACTGCATAATGCCATTGTGATTGCCGCCGCCGGCAGCGAGGCCAAACTCGAAAAAGCCAAAGCGCTGGGCGCCGATTTTTTTATCAACTATGAAACACAAAATTTTCGCGAAGAGGTGCGCAAACTCACCGACAAACGCGGGGTGGACATCATTTTCGAACATGTCGGTGAAAAAACCTGGGAGGATTCGATCAAATCCCTCACGCCGGGCGGCCGCATTGTAACCTGCGGTGCAACCACCGGCTATCGCGCGGTGACGGATTTGCGCTATCTCTTCTCGCGCAATTTGGTGTTGTGGGGCAGCATCATGGGATCAAAGGGCGAAATGTTGCATGTCTCCGAATTGATGAAAGCCGGCAAGCTTCGCCCGGTGATCGATCGCGTGATGCCGCTGGCGGAAGCGCCGCAAGCGCATCGGTTGCTGGCGCGGCGCGAGCAATTCGGAAAAATTGTTTTGGCAATCGAGTAGCGGTAAAAAAATCGCACGAAATCTGATTGATCGGCAATTGACTACCTGAATTTTGCATCAAGTCTGACCGAATCCGCGATGAGTGCTGAGTACGTAGTCGCGCCTTCAGGCGCACACACGTTGGTTGAAATCATTCACGTCGAGCGCCTGAAGGCGCAACTACATACAACTTCAAACAAATGGAGGGAGCTCATGCCTTACGAATACCGCCGCATGACTCTAGCACAACGTGAGGCTACTTTAAAAGAACGCGCCGACAAGGGCTATCCTCTGCATGCGCCGCCGCATCCAATCAAAGAAAAATCATATTACCTTCTCACCGCAGCAAACTTTGAACACCGGCACATTATGGCCAAGGCGCAACGGCGCACGGAATTTCAAACCAAGGCTTTTGAAAAATTTGCAGAGTTTGAACTCCAAACCGCGGGGTGGGTTTTTCTGCCAAATCATTATCATGTCATGGCCTATGTTCCGGTGTTCCCCAAACTGCCGCTTTTGTTAAATCGCTTGCACGGCACCACCGCGCGCCAATGGAATCTTGAAGATCGGCTAACCGGAAAGCGCACGGTTTGGTACCAGTTTAGTGATCGCATGATTCGCGGGGAAGCGCATTTTTACACAACGCTGAATTACCTGCATTACAATCCCATCAAGCATGGCTATGTCAAGCGCATCGACGAATGGGAATGGTCAAGCTTCAATTGGTATTTGGCAGAAAAGGGGCGGGATTGGCTGGTTGAAATTTGGAAGAAATACCCGATTAAAAATTTTGAAGCATGTTTGTAGTCGCGCCATCAGGCGCACACACATTGGTCGAAATCATTCACGTTGAGCGCCTGAAGGCGCGACTACAAGCGATTACAAGCGGACTACAAACGATTAATTATGAAAAACGACTTCGCACGATCTCCTCACCACTGGCAACCGCCCGCCAATTGGCGCAAAATCACCACCATCGATGCGCATGCCGAGGGCGAGCCGCTGCGCGTGATCATCGGCGGTTTTCCCGAGCTGGCCGGCGACACCATTCTCGCGAGACGCCGCGAGGCCAAAGAACATTGGGATCATCTCCGCACCGCGCTAATGTGGGAGCCGCGCGGCCATGCGGATATGTACGGCTGTCTCATCACCCCTCCGGTTTCCGCCGAAGCAGATTTCGGCGTGTTGTTTTTGCATAATGAAGGTTACAGCACGATGTGTGGGCATGGCATTATCGCGGTGACGAAAGTCGCGCTCGAAACCGGCATACTGCCCATCAAAACGCCGGAAACCGTCGTGAAGATCGACACACCGGCGGGACTTGTCACTGCCTTTGCTCGTATTCACAACAGCAGCGTGAGCAGCGTTTATTTTCACAACGTGCCGTCGTTCGTCGTTGCGCTGAACGAGAAAGTCGAGGCGCCGGGCTTGGACGTGATCGAGTATGATCTCGCCTTTGGCGGCGCGTTTTATGCCTATGTCGATATCGCGCAAGTTGGATTGACGTGTACGCCCGCGCATTTTCGCGAGCTGATCGACAAAGGCATGATGATCAAACGCGCGGTGATGCAATCCCGGCAAATTGAACATCCTTTTGAGAGAGATCTCAATTTTCTCTACGGCACGATTTTCATCGGACCGGCGGAACAGCAGGGAGCACACAGCCGCAACGTCTGCATCTTTGCCGAGGGCGAGGTCGATCGCAGCCCGACCGGCACCGGCGTCAGCGGCCGTTTGGCAATTCATTTTGCGCGCGGCGAGATTGGCTTGCAGCAGGCGATCACGATTGAAAGCATCATCGGCAGCCGCTTCGCCGGCAGAGTCGTCAGCACGACGTCATTCGGGCCGCATGCTGCCATCATCCCCGAAGTCGAAGGCCGTGCGTTTATCACCGGCCGCCAGGAATTTTGGATCAATCCCGATGATCCGTTGAAGGAAGGTTTTGTGCTGCGATAAGAAAGGCGTTGCTATTGTTTCCGTAGAATATTATTATGGCAATACCATTTACATCACAGATGAACGTTGGGATCATATCTACGAAGAACATCCAGACATGATCGGGTATGACGAGCATGTGAGGCAGACCATTCGCGATGGAAAACGAACACAAGACGAATTCGATCCCCGCAAATATTTTTACACGAAACCATTTCGTAATCTATTTGATATCAACAACCATGTCGTAGTTGTCGTCAAATTCGGACAGCGCTTCAGTGAAGAAGGCCATGAAACGCAAAACAACTTCGTCATGACAGCATATCAAAATCATTTTTAGCAGGTATGAACTATGCAAAGCGATCGCATTATCCTGAACTACCAGCGTGAAGACGATATTTTGTATGTAAGCTTTGGCCAGGAAGGGCGAAAAGGCGTGGGGCTCAATTTGCACGCGAACATATTATTGCGTTTTGATCGCAGCACAGGCGAGCCCTTAGGCCTGACTTTTATCGACTATTCAAAACTCAAAATGCAAACAACTATCCCCTTGAACGATTTTTCCTCGACGCCGGAGGAGTTGCAAAAAACCGTTCGCCAAATTCTTCTGGCAGAGCCGGTATGCCGTTTTATCGAAATTGACCCACACACGTTTCGCAACCTGGCGGTGATCAATCCTTCCATGGAAAAAGTTATTGCCGCATAGTCTACACCGCCGGCCGGCTAAATACTCTTGCCAACTATTGCCGTTCCTTCATCGTCTTACACCTGCTGCCATGACCAGTTTGACAGTCTTTTGAGCATCTTCCCACCGAACATTCAGGAAAGGAAAAGAATATGCATACAAAAATTGGGCGCCTGTTTTTCTGTCTCGCTGTCTTTGCCACTGCACTCGCCGCGCAATCCGATCTCGAATTGCGCATGCAGCGCGTTGAAACCGGATTGCTGCCCCAGGTTCTCGTCAAAGGCGAACCGGCGTGGACGCTGGCGGAACGCATGCAGCATTACAAAGTTCCGGGCGTGAGCCTCGCCATTATTCATGATTTTAAGATCGTCTGGTCAAAAGCTTACGGTTTGAAAGACGTTGAAACCAAGGAGCCGGTCACACTGAACACGCTCTTTCAAGCCGGTTCGATCAGCAAGCCGGTAGCAGCCATGGTGGCGCTCAAGAAAGCCGAACAAGGCAAAATCAAACTCGATGAAAACATCAACAACAAACTGACTTCGTGGAAGTTGCCGGATAATGAATTCACCGCGCAGCAAAAAGTGACGCTCGCCAATTTGTTGAGCCATACGGCCGGGCTCACGGTGCACGGTTTTCCGGGATATGCGGTCGGCGAAAAGTTGCCAACGCTGCCGCAAGTGCTGGACGGCGCCGAGCCGGCAAATACCGCAGCGGTGCGCGTGAACATGACGCCGGGAACGAAATTCCGCTACTCCGGCGGCGGCACCACCATCATGCAACTCGCGTTGATGGATATCGAGAAAAAGCCGTTTCCACAAATTGCTCAAGAAACCGTGCTAAAGCGGTTGGAAATGACCAACAGTTCTTATGAACAACCGTTACCGCCGGATTGGCTGACACGTGCCGCTGCCGGCTATCGCCGCGACGGCAGCGAAGTCGAAGGCAAGCGCCACATTTATCCCGAAATGGCGGCCGCCGGCTTGTGGACGACGCCCATCGACCTGGCGAAGTTTGCCATTGAGATTCAGCTTTCGCTAAAGGGCAAATCCAACAAAGTCCTTTCGCAGAAAATGACGGAGAAAATGCTCACGCCTTTCATCGAAGATTTTGTGGCGTTGGGCTTCTTCATCGACAAAAAGGGCAGGGCAACTTATTTTCAGCACGGCGGCGCTGATGAAGGCTTTCGCGCGCAGTTGATGGCGCACAAAGACAAAGGCTATGGTGCAGTGGTTATGGTCAATTCCGACAACGGTCAAATCATGAACGAAATTCTGCGCAGCATTGCGAAAGAATATCAGTGGGAAGATTATCTGCCCGAGCCGTATGAACTCCTCACGCTTGCGCCCGCGGTGTTGGAGAATTACACCGGACGTTATTTGGTCAATCCCGATCGCGTTCTCACCGTGACCAGAGAAAACGGCCGGTTGTTCGCAGAAGCAACGCAATCGCCAAAAGTCGAATTGTTGGCAATCGCGGAAAATGTTTTCATTCGCAAAGATGCTGCGGTGCAATATCACTTTTTGCGCGAACCCGGCGGCAAGGTCGATACGGTGAAGGTTGATTTTGAAGGGGGCATGTCGCTGGCGCCGCGCTTAGAGCCGGAAGTCATGATTCCATATGAGAATGTGCACACGGGCAAGTTTGAGATTGCGGTGGAAGCGTATCGCAAGATCAAACAGGAACAGCCGAATAATGTTGCGATCGAAGAAGGCCGGCTCAACAATTTGGGGTATGAACTGCTGCGCGCGCAAAAATTCGCGGCCGCGATTGCCGTTTTTAAGTTGAATGTCGAGTTCTATCCGCAATCGTCCAACACGTACGACAGCCTGGGCGAGGGATACATGCTGAATGGCGACAAGGAGCTGGCAATTGAGAATTACAAAAAATCACTGGAGCTTGATCCCCAAAACAAAAATGCCGTGGCGATGCTGAAAAAGTTGCAGGAGTGATCCGAGGAAACTGCAACCACAGATTTTATGGCTTGGCCTCTGGCTGTAAACGAATGATTGCGCCACGGATGGACACGGGTTTTCACGGATTGAGACAATTAAGCCGAACTTCAGGCAAGCAGAATCAGTGTCTCGGCATATCAATGTTAACATTCTCCGGGAGCAAATTATGAATCCAGATTGCCGCCGTTTGATGGTGAGTGCATCTCTGATGCTGCTCATCTTATGCCAAATTGTTGCAGCGCAAAACAAGCCGCGGGCGCGCGATCTCGGCATTCCATTCGACGGCTCGCCGGGGCCGCTCAACGCCATCACGGACGTGAAAGGCGTGGAAGTCGGGCACAGTACGATCATCTCCGATGAAAATCCCGCCAAGCCTGTGCGCACCGGCGTCACCGCGATTTTGCCGCGCGGCAAAACTTCAGATGATCTCGTTTTCGCAGGCTGGTTCTCGCTCAACGGCAACGGCGAGATGACCGGCACAACCTGGGTGGAGGAATCTGGTTTGCTCGAAGGCCCGGTGATGATCACCAACACGCACAGCGTGGGTGTGGTGCGCGACGCGGTGATTCAATGGCGCGTGCAGCGCGGCTTCATGAAACAGCCGTGGGGACTGCCAGTGGTGGCAGAAACATGGGATGGTTGGTTGAATGACATCAACGGTTTTCACGTGAAGCCTGAGCATGCCTGGGCGGCGCTGGAAAACGCGGCTTCGGGCGAGGTGGCAGAGGGCAACGTCGGCGGCGGCGCCGGCATGGTTTGTCACGGCTTCAAAGGCGGCATCGGCACTTCATCGAGAAAATTGGAGGAGAGGGCGGGCGGTTATATCGTTGGTGTGTTGGCGCAATGCAATCACGGCCGGCGGCAAGAGTTGCGCATTGCCGGGGTTCCGGTGGGATTGGAAATGACAGATGAAATGCTCGATCGCGAAGACACCGGCTCGATCATCGTGGTGGTCGCGACGGACGCGCCGCTGCTGCCTCATCAATTGAAGCGGCTGGTGCGCCGGGTGAGCATGGGACTCGCGCGTAATGGCGCGACTGCCGGCAACGGTTCGGGCGATATTTTTATCGCATTTTCCACCGCCAATCCCGAAGCAGGAAAAACTTCGGAGACCGCAAAGCTCGAGATGCTGCCCAACGAGCGCATGAATCCCCTGTTCGCAGCGACGATTCAAGCAACCGAGGAGGCCATCATCAATGCCATGATTGCCGCGGAAACCATGTCGGGCATCGACGGACACCGTGCGCGCGCGCTGCCGCACAAATTGCTGAAGCAGATTTTGAAGAAATACAATCGGCTGGCAGAGAAATGAATCCGTGCGAGTCGCCACCAGAACTTTTGTCAAGAGGCACGAAGAAGCTGAGATCTTTTCTTGGTGGCATCGTGTCTTGGTGGCAAACAATACTTCCCTTTCTGTGGTGATTCAACTAGCACGCTGCTGTCTTGAAAAAGACAGCCCTCGTTAGCATGTCATCCAGACGACGAATTGACAACACAACAAACCCAAGTCTAATGGACGGGATCCTGTGAAGTTGCGAGCATATTATCGAGTACTTCATAAGATTCGTCTGACCTTGCGAAGGAACCACTCCTACAAATTTATGAGAGTTTCATGTATCACGAATATCGCAGAGACAACTTCATCATCTCGAACGATCCGGCGCGGCTGGACCTCGAGGCGATTCACGCTTATCTCTCGCAGGAATCGTATTGGGCGGCGGGCATCCCCAAAGACGTTGTCGCTCGTTCGATCAAAAACTCGCTCTGCTTCGGCGTTTACGAGGGCAATCAACAAATCGGCTTTGCTCGCCTGGTGACAGATTCCGCCACTTTCGCTTATCTTGCTGATGTTTACATTCTGTCACCGTATCGCGGTCGGGGTTTGGCGAAATGGCTGATGCAATGCATTCTGGCGCATCCGGATTTACAGGGCCTACGCCGCATCAATTTGGCCACGCTCGATGCGCACGGGCTCTACCGGCAATTCGGCTTCACCGCGCCGCATCAGCCCGAAACTTACATGGAATTGCGGCGGCCAAACATCTACAAGAAAACCTGAAGCGTGTGTTGCTTTTTCAATCCTGCTTGAATATCTTGCGCTCATAGCAACTTTCTACACGACCTTTCGGAGGAGCAAATCACATGCTGACACGCCGCGGCTGTCAACGCATTTTCATCTCTCACTTCTTGCGTTTCTCTTGGGTTCTTGTCCTGAGTAACATCTTATTTTTTGCCTGTAAACCCGAAATACCTCAACAGCCCAATGTTCAAGTTCCGGCCTGGGCAAGAGGCGCGACGTGGTATCAAATCTTTCCCGAGCGTTTTCGCAACGGCGATCCCAATAATGATCCAACCTTTCGTGATACCTTCGGTTC